>NZ_JABTYA010000132.1:0-957 GCF_013302945.1 Streptomyces sp. 8P21H-1
CGGCCGCGGCGACCGGCGTCTGTCAGCCGGTCGCGGGTGACCGGCGCCCGACGAGGCCGGACGTGGCGACCGGTGCCCGTCGCGGGTCGTCAGAGGGTCGTGCCGGGGCGGAGGGTGCGGTGGAGCCAGTGGAGGCGGGTGTCGCGTGCGTCGCGGCTGAGGGCCGCCCGCGGAGCGAAGGTGTCGAAGCCGTGGAACGCGCCCGGCCAGACATGCAGTTCGGCCCGGCCCCCGCTGCGCCAGAGCGCGTCGGCGTAGGCGACGCCCTCGTCCCTGAACATCTCGGCCGACCCCACGTCCACATAGGCGGGCGGAAGCCCGGACAGGTCCGTGGCGCGGGCGGGAGCGGCGTAGGGCGGCACTTCGGCGGTGCCGTGCAGCTCGCCCAGCAGCGCCTGCCACATGGTCGCGCCGGAGACCCGGTCCCCGGTGCCGACACCGTCCAGCTGGTGGCTGGAGAAGGTGGTGCCGCGGTCGTCGAGCATGGGGCTCAGGAGGAACTGCCCGGCCGGGACGGGACCGCCCCGGTCACGCAGGAGCAGGGCGAGCGCCGCGGCGAGCCCGCCCCCGGCGCTCTTGCCGCCCACGACGATCCGCTCGGCGTCGATACCCAGCGTGCGCGCGTTCCCGGCGGTCCACACCAGCCCGGAGCGGCAGTCCTCCACCTGCGCGGGATACCGTGCCCGCGGCGCCAGCCGGTACTCGACGGAGACGACGGCCAGCCCCAGCGGAAGGGCCCAGTCGGCCAGCAGCCGCGGAAGCACGGACCACGCGTTGCCCATGACCATGCCTCCGCCGTGCATGTAGTACAGCAGCGGGAGCGGTCCGGTGAGCCCGGCCGGGCGGGCGCTCACCAGCGTGACGTCCGGCCCGCCGCCCCCGCCCGGCACCCGCAGTTCCTCGACGTCGAAGGCGCCGCCGGCCCGCAGGTCCGGGAGCGTCGGTCTGGGACGGGCC
>NZ_JABTYA010000133.1:0-4644 GCF_013302945.1 Streptomyces sp. 8P21H-1
CTGGAGCACCAGGGCGATCCGCTCGGCCAGCCGCCGGGCGCGCCCCTCGGCGCCGTCCAGGTCGGCGAGGTCGGTCAGCAGGTCCTTGATCGCGCCGTCCAGCCGGTGGTCGGCGCCGCGCGCCAGGCCGACCTCCCGGAGGTACGCGTCCAGGGCCGCCGGCTCCCGCTGGAGCGCCCGCAGCACGTCGAGGGCCTGGACGTTGCCCGCGCCCTCCCAGATGGAGTTCAGCGGCGACTCGCGCAGCAGCCGCGGCATGCCGGACTCCTCCACGTACCCGTTGCCGCCCAGGCACTCCAGCGCCTCCGCCACGACCGGTGTGCACCGCTTGGTCACCCAGTACTTCGCCGCCGGCACCGCGAGCCGCAGGAAGGCCCGCTCCCGCTCGCCGCCGTCGTCGTACGCGGCGGCGAGGCGCAGCCCGAGGGTCGTCGCCGCCTCGGACTCCAGGGCCAGGTCCGCCAGCACGTTGCGCATCAGCGGCTTGTCGAGCAGCCTGCCGCCGAACGCCTCGCGGTACGTGCAGTGGTGCACGGCCTGCGCGACGGCCTGCCGCATCAGCGCCGCCGAGCCGAGCACGCAGTCGAGCCGGGTCGCCGCGACCATCCCGATGATGGTGCGCACCCCGCGCCCCTCCTCGCCGACCCGGCGCGCCCAGGTCCCGTCGAACTCGACCTCCGCGGAGGCGTTCGACCGGTTGCCCAGCTTGTCCTTGAGCCGCTGGATCCTGAAGACGTTGCGGGTGCCGTCCGCCAGCACGCGCGGCACCAGGAAGCAGGTCGGGCCCTCCCGCCCGGCCGGGCCCGCCTGCGCCAGCACCAGGAAGCCGTCCGACATTGGGGCCGAGCAGAACCACTTGTGGCCCGTCAGCTCGTACGTCCCGTCCTCGGCGAGCGGGCGCGCGGACGTCGTGTTCGCGCGGACGTCGCTGCCGCCCTGCTTCTCCGTCATGCCCATCCCGAAGAGCACACCCGCCTTCCGGGCGGCCGGGCGCAGGTCCTGGTCGTAGACCGTGGAGGTGAGCCGGGGCTCCCACTCGGCCGCCAGCGCCGGGTCGGCGCGCAGCGCGGGCACCGCCGCGTGCGTCATCGACAGCGGACAGCCGTTGCCCGCCTCGACCTGGCTCCACACCAGGAAGCCGGCCGCGCGCCGCACGTGCCCGCCGGGCCGCGACCAGGCGGCCGTCAGCCCCGCCGAGACGCCCTTGCCCAGCAGCCGGTGCCAGGACGGGTGGAACTCGACCTCGTCCAGGCGCTCGCCGTAGCGGTCGTGGGTGCGCAGCCTCGGCGGGTTCTCGTTGGCCAGCTCCCCCCACTTCTGCACCTGGGCGGAACCGGACGTGCGCCCGAGGGAGGTGAGTTCGTCGCGCGCCCCGTCGAGCAGCGCGGGATCGAGGTGCCGCTCGACCGCCTCCACCAGGGCCCGGTCGGCGTTGTAGAGGTCGTACGCGACCAGCGGCGGAGCCTGGTTGGTCACGGTGTGGGTGCTGGCTGCCATGCATGCGAACCTACCCGCGGTGCGGCGATCGTCACCAAACTCCCGCCGCACCCCTCCGCGTGCCGTGCGCCGGTGCGCCGTCGTCCGCCTCAGGCCGGGCGCGAGAGGGCGGCCAGGTCGCCGGAGCCGAGCGTGTCCCCGGCCTGGTGCGGGCTCGCGGACCAGGTGGGGCTGTGGACCGTGTCGAGGTAGCGCTCGCCGAGGTCGGGGGCGATGGCCACCGATGTGAGGTCCCGGTCCCCGTGCCGGTCCAGCCAGGCGGACGCCCCGCTCACCACCGTGCCGGTGGAGCCGCCGAACAGGAACCCCCGCGCGGCCAGCCGGCGGCAGACGAGGACGGTGTCCGCCTCCTCCACGTGCACCACGTCGTCGACGTACGACCTGTCGAGCAGCGGCGGACGGACGCCCATGCCCAGGCCGGGGATCACCCGGGGGCGCGCGGGCCCGCCGAAGGTCACCGAGCCGACGCTGTCCACCGCGACGATCCGCACCCGGCGCCGCCACTGCCAGAACCAGCGCGCGCACCCCATCAGGGTGCCGGTGGTGCCGGCCCCGACGAACAGCACGTCCAGGTCCGGGAAGCGGCGGGCGATGGACGGCGCCGTGGTGCGGTAGTGCGCCCGCCAGTTGCCCTGGTTGGCGTACTGGTTGAGCCAGACGTACCGGTCGTCCGCGGCGCACAGGGCGCGCACGTACGCGATCCGGGCGCCCAGGAAGCCGCCGTGCAGGGCGGGCTCGTCCACGACGTGGACCACGCTGCCCAGCGCCTCCATCATCCGCCGGGTGGCCGGGTTGCAGCGCGCGTCGGTCACGCACAGGAACCCGTAGCCGCGGCTCGCGGCGAGCACGCTCAGCGCCACGCCCAGGTTCCCGGACGACGACTCGACCAGGACGGACCCCGGGCGCAGGGCGCCGCCGCGCTCGGCGGCGTCCACCATCTCGGTGGCCGCCTTCATCTTGATCGACCCGGCGAAGTTGAAGCCCTCGCACTTCAGGAAGAGCGCAAGCCCCAGCGTCGCCCGCAGGTCGACGTAGAGCTCGTCCTCGTTGAACTCCGAAGGATCGGATATGACGGGCATGATGTCCCCCTCCTCATGCGGCCTTCGTGCGGCGCCGTGCCCGCGTCCCGTGCGGCACGGCGCCCCGCCGGTCAGCCGTACCGGCGCAGTTCGTGGAAGAACCCGTCCACGACGTGCGGCTCGCCCCGCCGGGCCACCTCGTCGTGGACGAACTTGCCGACCGCGAGGTCCAGGACCCCGAGGCCGAAGGGCGAGAAGACCACCGTCCGGTCGGCCGGTACGTCCACCCGCCCGCACAGCACGTCGTCCAGCGTGCCGTCGAGGAAGTCCCGGCCCCCGGTGAGCCGTTCCGCCAGGTGCGGCGAGGTCTCCGCCTTCAGGCAGTGCTCGACGTCGTCGACGAAGTTGGCCGAGGCGAGCAGGACCTCGGGTGCCAGGTCGCGCAGCGACACGTGCAGCACCAGCGGGGCGTGGCCGAACCAGCCGGGGTCGTGGACGTGCGGCTCGCCCGCCACGGTGGCGAAGACCACCAGGTCGCTGGAGCGGATCAGCGACTCGGCACCGTCGTGCACGGTGATCCGGCCCTCGGCGCCCGAGCGTTCCAGATAGCCGCCGAAGCCGGCCGCGCTGTCCGCGGACAGGTCGAAGACCCCGGTCTCCTCGAACGACCAGCCGGTGGCCGTCAGATGGGTGTGGATGTAGCGGGCGATCAGGCCCGTGCCGACGAAGCCGACGCGGGCCGGGCGGGCCCGGCCGCGGCTGAGCCGGTCGGCCGCGAGGGCGGCCGAGGACGCCGTCCGGGTGGCGCTGATGATCGAGCTCTCCAGGCAGGCGAACGGGTAGCCCGTGTCGTGGTCGTTGAGGATCAGCACGGCCGAGGCGCGCGGCAGCCCGGCCGCCGTGTTCCCGGGGAAGCTGGAGATCCACTTCAGGCCGTCCACCCGGACCGGGCCGCCGATCGACGCCGGCAGCGCGATGATCCGGGACGAGGGGCGGTCCGGGAAGCGCAGGAAGTACGAGGGCGGGTTCACCGAGTCGCCCTCCCCGTGCAGCCGGTACACCTCCTCGACGAGGTCCGCGATCCGGGCCTCCTGCCCTTCCAGTGCCTGCTGCACCTGGGTCCCGGAGATCACGGTGAACGGGGGAGGGGTGAGCGCCCCCGGCGCCGGCTGTGCCGTGCGGTCCGTGCCGGTCGTAGGGTCCGTGCCGGTCATGCGGTCCTCGCTCCGGTCGTCGGTGCGCCGTCGGTGAACCGGACCGGATCGGCCAGCGCGGCGAGTACCTCGCGCGGCCCCTCGAAGGGCTCCCTGCTGTGCGCGGTGCGGATGTTGTCGACGAGCAGCAGGTCGCCGGAGCGCCACGGCTCGCGCAGGGTGTGCGCCTCGTACACCTCGTTGATCCGCCGCACGATGTCCTCGCCGATCGGGCCGCCGTTGCCGTAGCGGGTGTTGAAGGGGAGCCCGTCGGGCCCGTAGACGTCCACCAGGTACTCCCGGACCTCGGGGTCCATCGTCCACTCGTTGAGGAAGGCGATCTGGTTGAACCAGCAGTGCTGTCCCGTGACGGGGTGGCGGGCCACCGCCGCACGGCGCTGCCGGGTGTGCAGGGAGCCGTCGCCCTGCCAGGCGAACTCGATCGCGCGGGCCCGGCAGTAGCGCTCCACGGCGGCGCGGTCCGCGGTGCCGAAGGCCTCGGTGAGCGTGGCCCCGATCTCGTCGTTGTACGTGCGGGTGAGCAGCCAGCCCTCCCGCACGAACCGCTCGGTGAGGGCGCCGGGCAGCGCGTCCAGCACGGCCGCCGCGTCGGCGACCGCGGTGGCGCCGCCACCGTCCGGCGCGTCGAGGCACGCGAACAGCATGAGGCGGGGGAACTCCAGGGCGTAGCTCAGCTCGTGATGCATGCACATCGGCTGGTTGGGCGGCCACTTGGACGAGGAGTACACGCCGTCCGCGTACGTCCGCCGGGGCGCGAAGGACTCCCGGTCCGGCATCAGGTCGTCGGCCAGGCGCCGGAAGACGTCCGCGGTGGTGTCCGGGTCGCTCAGTCCCAGACCGCGGACCATGAGGCTGCCGTGCCCGGCGACCACGGCGCGCAGCGCGTCGCGGTGCGCCGCCGCCCAGCCGGCCGT
>NZ_JABTYA010000134.1:0-590 GCF_013302945.1 Streptomyces sp. 8P21H-1
CACGGTCGCGCTCGCGGGATCGCTGCCGGGCGCCACCGCCACCCTCGCCGGGGCGAGGGTGGCCGAGGTGCGCGAGCAGACGGCCGCCGACTTCGTCGTCACCCCCGCGGACGGCGCGGGCTTCGACGGCGCGGGCTTCGACGAGGCGACGCTGGGAAGACTGCGTGCCCTGCCCGGCATCGAGATCTGCGCGATCTCGTCCGGCGCCGTGTACGTCCTGGAGGACGGCGTGGCGCTCGTGGAGTCCGGGGCCCGCGCCGCCGATCCCGGCGCGCTCGCCGAAACCGCCCGGCTGCCGCTCGTGGCCGGGCGGGTGAGCGACCTGGACGACTCCTCGATCATCGTCAACGAGGAGTGGGAGCGGCACACGGTGGGGCGGAGCGTGGACGTGTGGCTCGGCGACGGCACGAGGAGGTCCCTGCGGATCGCCGCGGTCATGAGGACCGGCACCGGCGACAACGGCGTCTACGTGACGCCGCGCAACGCGCCGGACGCGTACGTCGACCGCGTCGACGTACGCGTCACCGACGGCGGCGACGGCACCGACGCGTCCGCCGTCGCCGCCGGGCTGCGGGACGCGGTGCGGGCGG
>NZ_JABTYA010000135.1:0-5003 GCF_013302945.1 Streptomyces sp. 8P21H-1
CGCCGCGGTGGCCGCCCCCCTCCCTCCGGTGCGCCGGATGCCGCGGCCCGTCCGCCGGGTCGCCGCCACGCGCAGGCGCCTGTTCGTGCACTCCCTGGGGCGGCGTGGACCGCCGTGCTCGGCCGTTCCCGCCTGAGCACCCGGTCCCCGCACACACCTGCCACCACCACGGAGAACGATCATGAGCAAGAGGAACAGCCAGGCCGCGAAGTCGGCGGCCCGTGAGCGGCTGCGCGTCGAGCGCGAGCGCCAGGCCAAGCGCGACAAGGCCAAGCGGCAGCTCGTCGTCGCCGGTTCGATCGTCGCGGTCCTCGCGATAGCCGGCGGCATCGGCTGGGCCGTCGTGCAGAACAACGAGCCCTCGAAGTGGGACGAGGCCGCCGACGCGAAGGTCGTCGCGCCCGCCAACACCAGCGGCAAGGACGGCACGACCGTCGTCATCGGCGACTCCAAGACCGACAACACGGTCCACCTGTACGAGGACCCGCGCTGCCCGGCCTGCGCCTCCTTCGAGCAGACCGTCGGCGAGACCGTGAACAAGGGCATGAAGGACGGCGACTACAAGCTCTCCTTCACCCTGGGCACGTTCCTCGACGGGAACCTCGGCGGCGAGGGCTCGAAGAACGGCGTGAGCGCGCTCGGCGCGGCGCTGAACGTCGGCACCGACGCGTTCCTGGAGTACAAGGCCGCGCTGTACTCGGCGAAGTACCACCCGCAGGAGTCGACGGACGACCTCGCCGAGGACGACTACCTGATCAAGGTGGCGGACACGGTGGACGCGCTGAAGGGCAACAAGAAGTTCCGGGACGCCGTCGAGAAGGGCACGTACGACGCCTGGGCGATGCGGATGAGCAAGTCGTTCGACGACGCCGAGGGCGTCGACTCGACGCCGACCATCAAGATCAACGACAAGGTGATCACGAACCCGGGCTCGGTCGCCGACTGGCAGAAGGCGCTCAAGGACGCGGGCGTCACCAAGTGACCGGGTAGCCGAGTGACCGGGTAGCCGGCACCGCGGGGGCCGGGGGCGGGCGCACCCTTCCGGGCGCGCCCGCCCTACAGCGTCTCCAGGAAGCCGAGCGCCACCCGCCAGGTGGCCTCGGCGGCCTCCTCGTCGTAGTCCGGCAGGCCGGGGTCGGTGTAGAGGTGCCCGGCGCCCGCGTACCGGTGGATCTCCACGTCGGCCCCCACCTTCCCCATCCGCAGGTACCAGGCGGTCAGCCAGTCGTCGGGCTCGAAGGCGTCCGGGTCCGCCACGTGCAGCTGCACCGGCAGCTCGTCCACCGAGGCGGTCTCCGCGATGTCGGACGTGCCGTGCAGGAGCAGCAGTCCGCGGGCCCTGCCGTCGCCGAGCGCCAGGGTCTGCGCGGTCGCCGCGCCCAGCGAGAACCCCGCGTACACGAGCCCCCGCTCCGAGTAGGGCGCCGCGGCCAGGACGGCGCGTCTGAGCAGCTCGTCCCTGCCCAGCTCGTCCTTGAAGGCCATGCCCTCCTCCACGGTCCCGAAGGTGCGGCCCTCGAAGAGGTCGGGCGTCCACACCTCGTGTCCGGCCGCGCGCAGCCGGTCCGCCGCGTCCCGCACGGCCGGCCGCAGACCGTAGGTCGAGTGGAAGAGCATGATGTCCATGGGGCCATGGTGCCAGCCGCCACCGACGACGCCGGTCCGGGGCGCCGGGACCGCGGCCGGTCCGGGGCGCCGGGGCCGCGGGTATGACCGGTGTTACAGATTAGCGACCCCGGGGACGGTTACGGTCCAAGGATGGAGAACGTGCTTCGCCCGCTGATCGTGATCGGCGGCTCGCTCGTGGTGACGCTGCTCGTCGGCTGGCTGGTCGACCTGCTGCTGCGACGCGCCGATCAACGCCACCCCCGGGTCCCGCTGTGGGGCCTGCTGCGCCGCTGCCGTCTTCAGTTGCAGTTCACGATGGGCGCGGTCCTGCTGAGAGGGCTGTACGACCAGGCGGAGATCGCCACCACGCACTCCGCGGGGATAGGCCACGCCCTGAACCTGGTCCTCATCGGCTCCACGGCCTGGCTGCTGGTGCGTATCGCGGTGGCGATCGTCGAGTCCTCGTACTCCCGCTACGCCCACACCCACCGTGATCCGGCCCGGGTCCGACGGGTCCGTACGCAGGTCACGCTGATCCAGCGCGTGGTCTCCGCGGTCGTCGGGGTGGTGGCGGTGGGCGCGATGCTGCTGACCTTCCCGACCATGCGTACGGCCGGTACCTCGCTGCTCGCCTCGGCCGGTGTCCTCGGCATCGTCGCCGGTGTGGCCGCGCAGTCCACGCTCGCCAACATGTTCGCCGGCCTGCAGATCGCGTTCGGCGACATGGTGCGGCTCGGGGACACGGTGGTGGTGAACGGCGAGTGGGGCACGGTCGACGAGATCACGCTCACCTTCCTGACCGTGCGCACCTGGGACGAGCGCCGGTTCACCATGCCGGTGTCGTACTTCACGTCGCAGCCGTTCGAGAACTGGTCCCGCGGCGGGGTGCAGATGACCGGCACGGTCTTCTTCCACCTGGACCACAGCGCGCCGGTGGAGGAGATGCGCGACAAGCTGCGCGACATCCTGCGCGAGTGCTCCGCGTGGGACGGGCGCGACTACGGCCTCGCCGTCACCGACTCCACCCCCAGCACGATGGAGGTGCGCGCGCTGGTCACCGCGAAGGACGCGGACGACGTCTGGACGGTCCGGGTCACCGTCCGCGAGCAGATGCTGCGCTGGCTGGCCCGCCACCACCCGTACGCCCTCCCCCGCGTCAACACGGCCGAGGCGATCCTCCCTCCGGGCACCACCCGCCCGAACGGCACGGAGTCCCACCGCTCCCGCCTGCGAAGCCGCATGCTGGAACCCCCACGCACCGGCCGAGGCTGACCCCCGGCCCGTCAGGGGCGCGGGGAACTGCGCGACAAGCCCCCACCGGCCCGCCACCCGAAAACGCACCCGCCCCACCCCGACCCCAGGGCCCTGCCCTGCTGGAGCCATCCAGCAGGGCAGGGCCCTACCTGAGACTCCGCACGTCGAGGTGGCGCAGCACCCGGTCCACCACCTCCGGATCCGCCCCCGCCTCGCTCCGCGCGGCCAGCACCTCGTGCCGCGCGGCGGAGAGCATCTCCCCCTGGATGCGCCGCACCCGCTTGATCCGCCGGGCCCGCTGCTCATGGGCCTCCCGGCGCTCGTCCTCCCCCAGGTCGGGACTGATGCGGTACCCGATGTCGAACGCCCGCCGCAGCAGCTGCTCGGTGAGCTCCTCGGGAAGGTCCTCCGCCTCCCCGATCTCCCGCAGGCGCTGCTTCGCCGCCCTGGCCGCCCGCACGGCGAGCGTCCTCTCGAAGTCCTTCTCGTGGTCGGTGTCGGCCTGCACCCCCAGCCTGCGGACCAGCCACGGCAGGCTCAGACCCTGCACCACGAGCGTCACCATGATCACCCCGAACGCGATGAAGATCATCTCGTTGCGCTGGGGAAACGGTTCCCCGCTCTCCGTCGTCAGCGGGATGGCCAGCGCGAGCGCGACGGAGGCCACCCCGCGCATCCCGGCCCACCACATGACGACGGTCTCGCGCCAGGTCGTCGGGATGTCCTCGTCCCGCTCCCGTCTCGTGTGCATCCGCCTGGCCAGCCAGGTGGCGGGCAGCAGCCAGGCCAGGCGTACGAACACGACGACCCCCACGACCGCGGCGGCCCAGCCGAGCATCTCGCCCCACCGCCCCGACGCCGTCCTGATCGCGTTGTGCAGCTCCAGTCCGATGAGCCCGAACGCCACCCCGGTGACCAGCGTGTCGACGATGTTCCAGAACGTGTGCCCGGCCAGCCGCGTCATGACGTCGTCGGCGTCGTTCGCGTACTCCGCCAGGAACATGGCCGTGGTGAGCACCGCCAGCACCCCGGACCCGTGCAGCTCCTCGGCCAGCACGTAGGAGGCGTACGGCACGAGCAGGGTCAGCCCGATCTGCAGCGTCGGGTCGCCGAGGTAGTCCATCAGCCGGTTCGCCCCCCATCCCAGCCCGACCCCGACGATCACGGCGACGACGGCGGAGAGCAGGAAGTCCAGGGCGGCGCCCGGCAGGGAGAAGGAGCCGCTGACGGCGGCGGCGATGGCGACGTGGTACAGCACGATGGCCGTCACGTCGTTGAACAGCCCCTCCCCCTCCAGGATCGACACCAGGCGGCGGGGCAGCCCGAGCTGTCCCGCGACGGCGGTCGCCGCGACCGGGTCGGGCGGCGCCACCAGCGCGCCGAGCGCCACCGCGGCGGCGATCGGCAGTCCCGGTACGACCGTGTGGGCGACCGCGGCGACCACGGCGGTGGTGACGAACACCAGGGCCACGGCGAGCAGGAAGATGGGCCGTTTGTTGGCGGCGAACTGCCGCCAGGAGGTGCGCCGCACGGCGGCGTAGAGCAGCGGCGGAAGCAGCGCGGGCAGGATCAGCTCGGGCGGGATGTCCACGTTCGGCACGAAGTGCAGGAGGGCCAGCACGATCCCGAGCAGGGTCATCAGCACCGGTGAGGGGAGTTTGAGCCGGTCCCCCAGCGGGACGCTCACGACGGCCCCGAGCAGCAGCACGAACAGCAGGGCCAGCTGGTCCACGGTCAGCGCTCCAGGGGATCTAGACGTTCAGGAGGAACCAGGCTTCAAGCGTGCCACCGAACCCCGGGCCCCGCCCCCGCCGCGGACGCCCCGCCGACCTGCGCGACCGCGCCCACGGGGAGCGCCCCTTCAGGGGCGCGGGGAACTGCGCGACAAGCCCCCACCGCCCGCAGCCGACCGTACGTCCCGAACCCGGTCGCCCGCTAAAGACAGCGCCGCATCGCCCGGTGCGGAATCCCCGCGTCGGGGAACTCCGGCCCGTACGCCACGTACCCCAGTCGCTCGTAGAAAGGCAGCGCGTGCGTCTGCGCGTGCAGGTCCACGGCCGTCAGCCCGTGCGCGCGGGCCGCGTCCTCGATGCCCCGTACGAGCGCCGCGCCGACGCCGAGGCCCCGCGCGGCCCGGACGA
>NZ_JABTYA010000136.1:0-382 GCF_013302945.1 Streptomyces sp. 8P21H-1
CGGTGGCCCAGGCGGGCTCCTCCCGCCCCGGACCGACCCAGACCAGGTCGCGCATCAGCGGCGCATCGCCGGGGTCGAGGTTGGCGGTGCCGTCCTTGAAGCCCAACAGGTTGCGCGGCGTTTCGGGCGCCGTGCCGCCGCGCGCCTCGGGCAGGAAGCCGTCCTGCTTCCAGCGCAGCCGCAGCAGCGCGGGCGTGTTTTTCAGGATGTCGCGCAGCGCGTGCAGCGTGGCGGCCGGGGTGTGGGCGCAGATCTGCAGCAGCAGGTCGCCATGACACCAGTCGCGGTCCGGCGCGTCGTTGGGAAAGCGCGGCATGGCCACCAGGTGGCGCGGCCGGGCCGCCGCCAGCCCGAAGCGTTCGTCGAACAGCGAGGCGCCGAC
>NZ_JABTYA010000137.1:0-2039 GCF_013302945.1 Streptomyces sp. 8P21H-1
GCTTTCTGGCTGGGGCCTGCTTCCGGACTCGGCTCCGGTTCGGAGGCCGGGTCTGATCCTGATCCTGGGCCTGCTTCCGGCCCTGGGCCTGCCTCGGGGCTCGGCCCTGCTTCCGGCCCCAGGTCCACTGGTCCCGGTCCTGCGTGCGGGCTTGGCCCTGCTTTCTGGCTCGGGTCTGCTTCCGGACCCGGCGCCGAGTCCGGTCCCGGTCCGGCCCCGGTCCGGCCCCGGTCCGGTCCCGGTCCGGTTTTCGGACCTGGTCCTCATTTCGGACTTTGCCTTGATTCCGGTTCCGGACCCGCTTCCGGGCTCGGTGCCGGTCGCGGTCCCGGATCCGGACCGCGTTTTCCGGCCGCCGGCCCGGCCGGGCAGCCGGGCCGGCCGGGCAGCCGGGCCGGGTGCCCCCCCCCGCGTGCGCTCTCGACACATCCGGGGTCTTTGTCCCATCCCTCCGTTGCACGGAGTGCTTTCGCCGGTCACAGAGTGGTGGAGACCTCTTGTGGGCACGTTCATGTACTCCATAGCCTCCCGGGTGTTGTGCAGAGCAAAACCGCCATTGCACATGTTGCAACGCGCCCCCGGAGGACGCCCTCATGAAGTTCGCGCACCTCTCTGCCCGTACGGCCGCCCCGATCGCCGCGCTCGTCGTGGCCGGGCTCATGGCGACCGCCTGCGCCCCGGAGTCCTCCGACAACTCCGGCGGCAAGGACGAGAAGAGCGGCACGCTGCGCGTGTGGCTCTTCCAGGAGGTCACCAACGCCCCGAAGGAGAAGGTCGTCGACAGCGTCGTCACCGCCTTCGAGAAGGCCCACGAGGGCACGGAGGTCGACGTCCAGTACATCCCCGTCGAGACCCGCGCCGAGAAGATCAAGGCCGCCTTCAACGACCCGAAGAGCGCGCCCGACCTCATCGAGTACGGCAACACGGACACCGCCGGGTACGTCAAGGACGGCGGCCTCGCTGACGTCACGAAGGAGTTCACGGACTGGAGCGAGTCCAAGGACACCGACCCGACCGCCAAGCAGTCCGTCACGGTCGACGGGAAGATCTACGGCGCCCCGTACTTCGTCGGCGTGCGCGCGCTCTACTACCGCACCGACGTCTTCGAGGAGCTGGGCCTCGACGTACCGAAGACCCAGGACGAGCTGATCAGCACCGCCAGGAAGATCCGGCAGGCGAAGCCGGAGCTGTACGGCCTCGCGGTCGGCGGCGCGTACACGTACGGCGCGATGCCGTTCATCTGGGCCAACGGCGGCGAGATCGCCGAGGGCAGGGGCGGATCGTACGCCTCCACGATCGACAGCGCGCAGGCCCAGAAGGGCATCAAGGCGTACACCTCGCTCTTCGGCGACGACAACTGCCCGGCCGCCAAGTGCGCGGGCATGGGCGGCAACGACACCGTCACGGCGTTCGCCTCCGGCAAGGCCGGCATGGCCATCGGCGGCGACTTCAGCCACGCGGCGATCGAGGCGGGGAAGGTCAAGGGCAAGTACGCGGTCGTCCCGCTGCCCGGTGTGGAGTCCGGTGACATCGCTCCCGCCTTCGCGGGCGGCAACAACCTCGGTGTCCTGAACAGCACCTCGCACCGCACGCTCGCCGTCGACCTGATGGAACAGCTCGCGTCGAAGAAGACGCAGGGCGCGCTCTTCGACGCGATGGGCTTCCTGCCGACGTTCACGGACGTGCGCCAGGACGTCGCGAAGCGCGAGCCGTTCGTCGAGCCGTTCGTGGAGACCCTCGGCGCCGGTGCCAAGTTCGTCCCGGCCTCGCCCGCCTGGTCCCAGATCGACGCGTCCCTGGTGCTGCCGACGATGTTCCAGGAGATCGTCAGCGGACGTAAGGACGTGAAGGCGGCCTCCGCGGACGCGGCGAAGAAGATGAACACCGCGTTCAGCTCCGCGGGATGAGCCGGATGACGAACCGTCCGCTCCCGGACTCCGTCCCGTCGCCCGGCGGCGGGCGGACACCGAAGGAGCCCGCCGGACCGGCGGCGGCACCGGCACCGGTGCCGGCCGGGCTCCCCGGGGCCGCGCCGGGAC
>NZ_JABTYA010000002.1:0-2576 GCF_013302945.1 Streptomyces sp. 8P21H-1
CCCGGCAGGACTTTTTCAAAGGAACCTCCACCCACCACCGAATGGTGATGGACGGGGTATCAACATATCTGGCGTTGATTTTTGGCACGCTGTTGAGTTCTCAAGGAACGGACGCTTCCTTTGTACTCACCCTCTCGGGCTTTCCTCCGGGCTTTTCCCTTCGTGTTTCCAACCTTACCAGATCCGTTTTCCGTTCCGTTTCCGGTCGGAATTCATATCCGGTGGCCAGTTGGGAGGCCTTTGCCTATGTGATTGCCTTGCGGCTTTCTTTCGGCGAGTCCGACTTTATCAGAGGTTTTCGGTCGGTTCGACCGGCCGATCAGTTCTGAATTATCGAAAGGCGCTTCACCGGAATCGAATTCCAGGAAGCTGACAGATACTAACTGCCACCGCCGAGCTTGTCCAGCTCCAGGCAACTGTTCGAATCTACCTCCCCACGCGTCCCGTGTCAACGGTTTTTGTGGGGCGAAGAGGAGACTAGCAGTCTGACGGGGGTGCCCGCACATCAGGCCGCGGTCGGTACGGAGGCGCTGCGCTCGGCCTCCTCTACGTCACCCGTCTCACCTGCGCGTACCGCGCGGCCCCCCAGGATGTAGACGTACGCGAGGAAGAGGACTTCGGCGGTCGTGCCGATGCCTATGCGGGCCCAGGTCGGGAGGCCGGACGGGGTGACGAAGCCTTCGATGGCGCCGGAGACGAAGAGGACCAGCGCCAGGCCTATCGCCATGCCCAGGGCGGCACGTCCCTCCTCGGCGAGGGCCGTGCGACGGGTGCGGGGGCCCGGGTCGATGACCGTCCAGCCGAGGCGCAGTCCGGTGCCGGCCGCCACGAAGACGGCCGTCAGCTCCAGGAGACCGTGCGGGAGGATCAGGCCGAGGAAGGTGTCGAGGCGGCCGGCCGAGGACATCAGGCCGATGCCCACACCCACGTTGAGCATGTTCTGGAAGAGGATCCAGACGACCGGCAGGCACAGGAAGCCGCCGAGCACCAGGCACATCGCCGCCGCCTGGGCGTTGTTCGTCCACACCTGGGCCGCGAAGGACGCCGCGGGATGGCTGGAGTAGTACGTCTCGTACTGGCCGCCGGGGCGCGTGAGTTCGCGCAGCTCGTCGGGGGCCGCTATCGAGGACTGGACCTCGGGGTGGGTGCCTATCCACCACCCCAGCAGGACGGCGAGGGCCGTGGACAGCAGCGCCGTCGGTACCCACCAGTGGCGTGCCCGGTAGACCGCGGCGGGAAAGCCGTGCGTGAGGAAGCGGGTCACGTCGCGCCAGGAAGCACGGCGGGTGCCGGTGACGGCGCTGCGCGCGCGGGCCACCAGCTGGCTGAGGCGGCCGGTGAGCTGGGGGTCCGGGGCGCTGGACCGGATCAGGGACAGATGGGTCGCCGTGCGCTGGTAGAGGGCGACCAGTTCGTCGGCCTCCGCGCCGGTGAGGCGGCGCCGGCGGCGCAGGAGCGCGTCGAGCCGGTCCCATTCGGCACGGTGGGCGGACACGAAGACGTCGAGGTCCATCGGGTCGGCTGCTCCTCGGCTGCTCGTCGTGTGGTCAGCTTGTCGCACTGCGGCGCGATGTGCCTCAGCTTGGCAGACTGGCTGGTCTCAGGGCAGTTCGGGGAAGGGCGGCGGGCGTGAGTGAGCTTGTGACGGGCGAGGCGGTGGCGCTGGAGCTGCGGCCCGCGAAGCTGCCGAGCCGGGTGCTGGCCGTGGTGCTCGACCTGGTGGTGGCGGTGGCCGTCTATGTCGCCGTGCTGATCGCCCTGGTGCTGTCGACGGCCGCTCTCGACGCGGCGGCGCAGGCCGCCGTGTCGATCGCCGCGTTCCTCCTGCTGCTGGTCGGCGGGCCGATCGCGGTGGAGACCCTCAGCCACGGGCGCTCGCTGGGGAAGGCTGCGTGCGGGCTGCGGGTGGTCCGGGACGACGGCGGGCCCATCCGGTTCCGGCACGCGCTGGTGCGCGGGGCGGTCGGTGTGGTCGAGATCCTGATGACGTTCGGGGTCGTGGCGTGCGTCGCGTCGCTGGTGTCGGCGCGGGGACGGCGGCTGGGCGACGTGTTCGCGGGGACCCTGGTCGTTCGGGAGCGCATTCCCGCCGGGCGTACGGCCTTCGTTCCTCCTCCGCCGCCGTGGCTGGCGGGACGGTTCGCCGAGCTCGACCTCTCCGGGGTGCCGGACGGGCTGTGGCTGGCCGTCCGGCAGTACCTGACGCGGATGCGGCAGCTGGATCCGCAGGTCGGCTGGGCGATGGCGGAGCGGCTCGCGGCCGATGTCGCCGAGCGTACGGGGGCTCCGGCACCGCACGGGGTCCCGCCGGCGGCGTTCCTGGCGGCCGTGGTGCAGGAGCGGCAGGCGCGGGAGGCACGGCGGGCGTTCGGTGGAGGGGGTCCCTCCGGCGGCCCGGACATGTACCCGGCGGGTACGCATCCGGGGGCGTACCCGAGTACGTATCCGCCGGGTGCGTACCCGGGGGCGTATCCGGGTGGTGCCGTACCGGGTGTGCCGTACGGCGCGGTTCCTCCGCCCGCGGCGCCGGCTGTGCCACCGGCGCACGTGCCCGCTCCGCCGGCCCCGCCCGCACG
>NZ_JABTYA010000138.1:0-6094 GCF_013302945.1 Streptomyces sp. 8P21H-1
AGCCGCCCAGGCGGCCCGGGCGCCCGCCCGGTGGCGGGCCCGGCCTCAGCACGACCTGCGGGCGCAGCACCGCCGTGGCGGCCACCGACGCGAGGACCGGTACCAGCGTCAGCAGCGTGAGCGCGGCCGGCAGGGGCAGCGGCTGGTTCGCGGCGAGGAGGAGGGCCGCCTCGCCGTCGAAGGGAAGGTCGGACAGACCGCCCCGCAGGTGCAGGAAGAGCAGCAGGGCGGCCAGCGAGCCCAGCGTGCAGGACACGGCGGTCGAGAGGACCGTGAGGAGCAGCAGCCGCCCGGGGCCCAGGCCGATCGCCGAGAGCCCCTGGCGGGGCCGGGTGGCCGGGTCGGTACGGGCGACGGCGGCCGCGAACTGCACGGTGGCGGCGATCGGGACGGTGCACCAGGCGAGCCGGAGCGCGGCGGCCGCGGGGGTCTCCGGGTGCCCCAGCGCGTAGCCGAGGGTGCACAGCAGCAGGAAGCCCGTGCCCGCCGACGCCGTCGCGACGAGGAGCCTGCGGAACTGGACGGCGGGGCCGGACCCGCGCACTAGGCGGAGAGCGAGCACGTGGCCCGGCCTTCCGTCTCGCCGACCGGCGGCAGATGGACGGTGTCCACCCGCCGTCCGTCGAGCAGTGACACCGTGCGGTCGGCGAACGCCGCGGTCTCCGCGTCGTGCGTGGCCAGGACGACGGCGATCCCGTGCGAACGGGCCGCCGTGGTGAGCGTACGCAGCACCTGGGCGCGGTCCGCGCGGTGCAGCGGCGCGGTGGGCTCGTCGGCGAAGATCACGGTCGGCGCGGGCGCCAGGGCGCGGGCGATGGCCACGCGCTGGCGTTCCGCGTGCCGCAGGGCGCACGGGCGTTTGCGGGCGCAGCCGCCGATGTCGAAGCGGTCCAGCCACTCCAGGGCGGTCGCCTTGGAGCGGCGGCGGCCGACGCCGCGCAGCATCAGGAGCAGGGCCGCGTTCTCCCAGGCGTTCAGTTCCGGAACGAGCACCGGGGCCGGGTCGATCCAGCCGAAGCGGTCGCGGCGCAGCCGCTCGCGGGCCGCCCGGCCCAGGGTGTGGAGGGGGGTGCCGTCGAACCGGACCTCGCCCTCCTGGGCCAGGAGCTGTCCCGACAGGCACTGGAGCAGGGTCGTCTTGCCGCTGCCGCGCGGACCGCCGACGGCGAGGATCTCGCCCTCGCGCACCCCGAGCGAGACGCCGGTGAGTGCGGGTGCGCCGTTGTGCCTGACGTGCAGGGCGTGTGCCCGGAGCACGTCGTCGTCCGGCGGAGCCACCATCGCGTACACCTCTTCAGATCTGATTCGCGCTGCCCGGGCGGCCCGGAGGGTCGCACGGCCCCGGAAGGGCGCACGGCCCCCCCGGCCGGGGGAACGAGGGCAGGGCCGATCGGTCACTGGGCACGCTAGGTAGTCGGGGCGCGGAGGCCGGACAGCACACGGCCCCGGGGCGCCCTTTCTCACTCGAACGGGCGGCACCGGGGCCGGTGTTGATCACAGTTTCAGCTCAACGGATTCAGCGCATCGGAACCGGGGGCGGGGGCGGGGGCGGGGGCAGGGCGGTCCGGCCCGGTCGTCGGGTGCGGGTGGGCCGGGGCTGGGCGCGCAGTTCCCCGCGCCCCTCAAAAGCAGCAGTTGCCCGCGCCCCTCAAGAGCAGCAGTTGCCCGCGCCCCTCAAGAGCAGCAGTTGCCCGCGCTCCTCAAGAGCGACGGCCCGGCGTCACAGCTTCGTCCAGGCCTCCGTCAGGACCTGGCGGACGATCCCCTCGATCTCGTCGAACGTCGACCGGTCCGAGATCAGCGGTGGCGACAGCTGGATGACCGGGTCGCCGCGGTCGTCGGCGCGGCAGTAGAGGCCGTACTCGAAGAGCTTCTTCGAGACGAAGCCGTAGAGCACCCGCTCCGACTCCTCGTCCGTGAAGGTCTCCTTGGTGGCCTTGTCCTTGACGAGCTCGATGCCGTAGAAGAAGCCGTTGCCGCGGACGTCGCCGACGATCGGCAGGTCGTGCAGCTTCTGCAGGGTGGACAGGAACGCGCTCTCGTTGTCCAGCACGTGCTGGTTGAGCTTCTCGCGCTCGAAGATGTCGAGGTTCGCGAGGCCCACGGCCGCCGACACCGGGTGCCCGCCGAAGGTGTATCCGTGCAGGAACGTGGTGTCGCCCCGGTAGAACGGCTCGGCCAGCCGGTCCGAGATGATGCAGGCGCCGATCGGGGAGTACCCCGACGTCATGCCCTTGGCGCAGGTGATCATGTCCGGTACGTAACCGAACTTGTCGCAGGCGAACATCGTGCCGAGCCGGCCGAAGGCGCAGATGACCTCGTCCGAGACGAGCAGCACGTCGTACTGGTCGCATATCTCCCGCACCCGCTGGAAGTAGCCGGGCGGGGGCGGGAAGCAGCCGCCCGCGTTCTGCACGGGCTCCAGGAAGACCGCGGCGACCGTCTCCGGGCCCTCGAAGAGTATCTGCTGCTCGATCTGGTCGGCGGCCCAGCGCCCGAAGGCCTCCGGGTCGTCACCGAAGAGCGGCGCGCGGTAGATGTTGGTGTTCGGGACCTTGTGGGCGCCGGGGACCAGCGGCTCGAACGGGGCCTTCAGGGCGGGCAGACCGGTGATGGACAGGGCGCCCTGCGGGGTGCCGTGGTAGGCCACCGCGCGCGAGATGACCTTGTACTTGGTCGGCTTCCCCCGGAGCTTGAAGTACTGCTTGGCGAGCTTCCACGCCGTCTCGACGGCCTCGCCGCCGCCCGTGGTGAAGAAGACCTTGTTCAGGTCGCCCGGAGCGTGGTGCGCGAGGCGCTCGGCCAGCTCGACGGCCTTGGGGTGGGCGTAGGACCAGATGGGGAAGAAGGCCAGTTCCTTGGCCTGCCGGGCGGCCGTCTCGGCCAGTTCGGCACGGCCGTGGCCCGCCTGGACCACGAACAGGCCGGCGAGACCGTCGAGGTAGCGCTTGCCCCGGTCGTCGTAGATGTAGGTGCCCTCGCCACGGACGATCGTGGGGACGGGCGCGTCCTCGTACGAGGACATGCGGGTGAAGTGCATCCACAGGTGGTCGTACGCGGTGCGGCTGAGGTCCTTGGCAGTCACGGCTATCGGGTTCCCCACATGTAGGTCTGCTTCTTGAGCTTGAGGTAGACGAAGCTCTCGGTGGAGCGCACGCCGGGCAGGACCCGGATGCGTTTATTGATGACGTCCAGCAGGTGGTCGTCGTCCTCGCAGACGATCTCGGCGAGGATGTCGAAGGAGCCCGCGGTCATCACCACGTACTCGACCTCCGGCATGGCGGTCAGCGCGTCGGCGACCGGTTCGAGGTCCCCGTCGGCGTTGATGCCCACCATCGCCTGCCTGCGGAAGCCCACGGTGAGCGGGTCCGTGACGGCGACGATCTGCATCACGCCCTGGTCGAGCAGCTTCTGGACGCGCTGGCGCACGGCCGCCTCGGAGAGGCCGACGGCCTTGCCGATCGCGGCGTACGGGCGGCGGCCGTCCTCCTGGAGCTGCTCGATGATGGCGAGGGAGACGGCATCCGGCTGGGGAGTGCCGTTCCTGGACTCGCGGGAGTCCTTGGGGTCTGCGCTTCGACTGGCCACGCGCTCACTGTGCATGAGGGCTCGACAGTTCCGCAAGGTACGATCGATGAAATTCGTTGTCCAGGTGTTCCCAGTCTGCGGATTTCGCAGCTATGGGATCAGCAGGGGTGTTGAAAACGTCGGGGTGAGGATTAGGGTGGAGCCCGGGCGTCTCAGTCAGTGGACACCCGCGCCGCGCGGGACGCCGGGCACAGGACAACAGGACATCCGACAGGAGGGCCGGGCAGTGAGCACCGAGCTGCGTCGTCTGCGCAATTACATCGCCGGGGAGTTCCGCGATGCCGCCGATGGACGGACCACGGACGTGGTCAACCCCGCGACGGGTGAGGCGTACGCCACCGCGCCGCTGTCCGGCCGGGCCGACGTCGACGCGGCGATGGAGGCCGCCGCCGCGGCCTTCCCCGCCTGGCGCGACCAGACCCCCGCGGAGCGCCAGAAGGCACTCCTCAGGATCGCGGACGCCTTCGAGGAGCGCGCCGAGGAGCTCATCGCCGCCGAGGTCGAGAACACGGGCAAGCCCGTCGGACTGACCCGCTCCGAGGAGATCCCGCCGATGGTCGACCAGATCCGCTTCTTCGCGGGCGCGGCGCGGATGCTCGAAGGCCGGTCGGCCGGCGAGTACATGGAGGGCCTGACCTCGATCGTCCGCCGTGAGCCGATCGGCGTCTGCGCGCAGGTCGCGCCGTGGAACTACCCGATGATGATGGCCGTGTGGAAGTTCGCCCCGGCGCTCGCCGCGGGCAACACGGTCGTGCTCAAGCCGTCCGACACCACCCCGGCCTCCACGGTCCTGATCGCCGAGATCATCGGTTCGATCGTCCCCACGGGCGTCTTCAACGTCATCTGCGGCGACCGCGACACCGGCCGCCTCATGGTCGAGCACCCGACCCCGGCCATGGCGTCCATCACCGGTTCCGTACGGGCCGGCATCTCCGTCGCCGAGTCCGCCGCCAAGGACGTCAAGCGGGTCCACCTGGAGCTCGGCGGCAAGGCGCCCGTCGTGGTGTTCGAGGACACCGACATCGCCAAGGCCGTCGAGGACATCTCGGTGGCGGGCTTCTTCAACGCGGGGCAGGACTGCACGGCCGCCACCCGCGTCCTCGTCCAGGAGTCCATCCACGACGAGTTCGTGGCCGCGCTGGCCAAGGCGGCAGCCGACACGAAGACGGGCCTGCCGGACGACGAGGACGTGCTGTACGGGCCGCTCAACAACCCGAACCAGCTGAAGCAGGTCAGCGGCTTCATCGAGCGCCTCCCCGCCCACGCCAGGGTCGAGGCGGGCGGCCACCGGGTCGGCGAGAAGGGCTACTTCTACGCCCCGACCGTCGTCTCCGGCCTGAAGCAGGACGACGAGATCATCCAGAACGAGGTCTTCGGTCCCGTCATCACCGTCCAGTCCTTCACGGACGAGGCCCAGGCCGTGGCGTACGCGAACGGCGTCGAGTACGCCCTCGCCTCCTCCGTCTGGACGAAGGACCACGCGCGCGCGATGCGCATGTCCAAGGTCCTCGACTTCGGCTGCGTGTGGATCAACACGCACATCCCGCTGGTCGCGGAGATGCCGCACGGCGGCTTCAAGAGGTCCGGGTACGGCAAGGACCTCTCGGGCTACGGCTTCGACGACTACACGCGGATCAAGCACGTCATGACGTCGCTGGGCTGAGCCGGTCGGCCGTCCGTCCTGCGCGTGGTACGCGGTGCGCGGCCCCGGGTGGAGTCACCTCCGCCCGGGGCCGCGTGGCGTCCCGGCCGCCCCCGCCTGTTGCCGCCCCTTGTCATACTCAACAAAGTGAATAGAGTACTCGTAGGCTATGGAGAAAGGCGGTCCTCCCGTGTCCGAGCGCGGATATCTGCGGTACGTCGCCCTGGGGGACAGCCAGACCGAAGGGCTCGGCGACGGTGACGACGTGCTCGGGCTGCGCGGGTGCGCCGACCGGTTCGCGGAGGAGGTCGCGGCGGGGTGCCCGGACCTGCTGTACGCCAACCTCGCCGTCCGCGGGCGTCTCGCCGGGCAGGTGCGCGCCGAGCAGCTTCCGCCCGCCCTGGCGCTGAGGCCCGACCTGGCCACCGTGGTCGCCGGGATGAACGACCTGCTGCGGCCCCGCTTCGACGCGGACGAGACGGCGGGCCACCTGGAGGCGATGTTCGCCGCCCTGACCGGGCAGGGCGCCCGTGTCGCGACGGTGACCTTCCCCGACGTCGGCCGGATCACCCCGCTGGCACGGCCGGTCGGCCGCCGGGTCCTCGCTCTCAACGCCCGCATCAGGGAGGCGGCCGGACGCCACGGGGTGGCCGTCGCCGACCTCTCCGCCCACGCCGCGGTGACGGACCCCCGCCTGTGGAGTGCGGACCGGCTGCACGCGAGCCCGCTCGGTCACGCGCGGATCGCCGCCGCGGTCGCGCACGCCCTCGGTCTGCCGGGCAGCGACGACGCCTGGACGCTGCCGCTGCCTCCCGGCGCACCGGCGCCCGGAGGTCTGCGGGGCGTCGCGGCGGAGCTGCGGTG
>NZ_JABTYA010000139.1:0-462 GCF_013302945.1 Streptomyces sp. 8P21H-1
CGCGGGGCTCACGGCGGCGCCGCCGGAGTGCCCGGGACGGCGTCGCGCGCGGCCCGCCGACGCGTCCTCGTGCTTCGGAACGGTCACAGGGGCTGCGTCCGCGGTCCGGAAGCGTTCTAATGACGGACGTGGTCAGTGAGGGCGACACGGAGCGCGGAACGAGAACACTGCGTGCCGAACTCGCCCTGGAGGCGCTGCCCACGGACCTCGGCCCCCCGGAACGACTGCGGAGCGTGCTCGAACAGGTACTCGTGTACGGCGGCGCCGCCCTCGCCCTCGTGTACGTCCCGGAGGAGCACGGCGACCGGCTGCGCCTGATCGGGTCGGCCGGTGTGCCCCGGGCGCTGTACGGCCTGCCCGACGGCTACCTCCTCTCCGGCGGTTCGCCGGCGGCCGACGCCTACCGGACCGGCCGGCCCCGGTGGCCGGGCCCGGCGGAACTCGCCGTGCCGCCCGGCGCCC
>NZ_JABTYA010000140.1:0-2001 GCF_013302945.1 Streptomyces sp. 8P21H-1
GTCGGAGTCCGCCGACGCCACACCGGTGTCGGGCGCGCCGCTCGGCACGACGGAGACCTCGCTCGCGTCCGGTGCCTTGCTCGGTGCGACGGTCGGCTCGGTTGCCTCGCTCGGCGCGTCGCTCGGTGCCTGCGTCGGCGCGGTGCTCGGCGCCTCGGTGGCGGGGACGGGGGTGGGGGACGTGTCGGCGACCGCGGGCACCGTGCTCGCCAGCACGGCGGTGCACGCGATGGCCAGGGCGCTGAGGACGGTTCGGCGCATGGAGGGCTCTCTCTCGTCGGTCCGCCCGCGCAGGTTCGGGGCGGGCGGTGGGTCGGGAATCGAGCGGAGAGACGAGACAGCGGCGGGACGGGTTGCAAAGAAACGGCAAAGTCCCGAACCCGCGAAACGCGGACCGTGGGGTGCGGACCGCCGGACTACGGGATGCGGCTCCGCTACCTGACGAAGTGCGCGACCCCGGTGGCGGCGCCGAGCACCTGTTCCAGCGGGCCGCGGCGGAAGAAGCGGGACCAGACGACCGCGAGCAGCGTGACGGCCGCGCTGAAACCGGCCAGCACCCGCAGCGGGGAACCGGGCAGCTCCTCGATGCCGAGGACCTGGATGCCGACGACATGGAAGACGTACGCCGTGAGGGACATCGCGCCGACCGCGGTGACCGGTGCGACGAGTCGGCGTAAGCGGGGCAGGCGGTCGACCGCGGCGACACAGCCGGCCAGTACGGCGAGGGCCACGCCCGTGTTGCCGACGACGGAGAGCGTGGTCTCGCTGTGCGGGGAGGCCGCCCAGAGCCAGGCCGCGGTGTCGCCGCTCGGGTAGCCGGCCGTGTCCGACCACCACAGGGACAGGGCCGAGCCGGATCCGTACCCCTCCTCCCGGATGTCGGCGGTGAGGGCGTCGCGGACCCCGGGGACCAGGTGCAGGGCCACCCACGAACCGCCGTACCCGAGCACGGCCAGCCCGGCGCCGGTGGCGGCGAGCCGGACGCGTACGGCGGTGGACGCGAGGTCGAGCCTCGCCGCCGCCATGCCCGCGAGGACGAACGGGATCCAGGCCGGCGCCGGGTAGCCGCCGGTGAACAGCAGCTCGACGAACCCGTCGGTGTCGCTGACACGGGCCAGCGGGTCGTACCGCAGGACGGTGTCGGACCACGTGCCGTTCTCGGCCGACTGGGCGACGGGGTGGAGGAGCTGGGGCAGCAGCAGGGCCGTGCCGGCGGCGAGGACGGCCAGGAGGGCGGGGCGCAGCCGGCGGAAGGGCAGGACCAGGACGAAGAGGAGGCCGTAGTACGCCAGGATCACCTCGACCGGGGTGTCGGTGGAGTTCAGCCAGGTGCCGAGGGCGAGCAGGACGACGGCCCGGATCAGCACCTTGGCGACGGCCCGGCGTCCTTCGCGGCCCGTCTTCGGGGTACGGCGGCCGGTCATGAGGACGATCGAGAAGCCCGCCAGGAAGGCGAAGAGGGCGGAGGCGCGGCCGTGGGCCAGCTCCATCACGAATCCGGTGGCCCCGCCGGTGGTGGAGGGGTCGGGGCCGACGTGGGCCGCGTACATGCCGAAGACGGCGAGACCGCGGGCGAGATCGACACCGACGAGCCGGCCGGCCGGGGCCGGACCCATGTCCGAGCGCGAGCCCGGATCCGCGTTCGGGCACGGATCCGGACCTGGATTCGAGCGCGGGTCCGGACTTGGGTTCGAGCGCGGGTCCGGACCTGGGTTCGAGCTTCGTTCCGCGTCCGACCGGTAGCGCGGGTCCGAGGTCGGCGGCGGGTTCGACGGCCGGGTCGGAGAGGCGGCGGGGGTGATGCGTTCCGGGACGTTCTGCGTCATGCTTCCACCCTGGGAAGAGCGCAGGTCACAGCCCATCCGCCGGGCATCCGGCGATCCCCCGCCGGGCGGCCGGACCGACCCCGCCGGGCGGCGGATCCGGCGGTCTCCGGCGGGGCGGTGTGCACCGGTGTGCCTACGCTTGACCCGGGCCGGCGGGCGAGCGGGACGGGCGGGC
>NZ_JABTYA010000141.1:0-958 GCF_013302945.1 Streptomyces sp. 8P21H-1
GTCGTCCCCTTCAGCGCCCGGCGGCACAGCGCGTCCGCGCGCCGGGTCGTCTCCGGCAGGCGGAAGTCCGGGGCGAGGCGGAGCGTGTGGGCGCAGGCGGTGTCCAGCGTCACCCGGTGGCCGACCGAGACGAAGACCGGCTTGACCCCCGCCCGCGTGCGCAGCGCCCGGCCGACCTCCTCCTCGCCGGCGCGCAGCGGGGAGGAGGAACCGCGCGGGGCGCCCGGCTCCTCGTACGCGAAGGTGAACGGGTTCTTGGCGACACCGATCGTCGGGAGGCCGGTGAGGACGCCGAGGTGGCTGGCCAGGCCGAAGCGGCGGGGGTGGGCGAGCCCGTAGCCGTCGCAGACCACCAGGCCCGGCGCGCACGGCAGCCCTTCGAGGGCGGCCAGGACGGCCGGGATCTCCCGGAACGCCAGGAGCCCGGGGACGTACGGGAAGGGCACCCGGCCGACGGCCGTCGACTCGGCGACCACGTCGAGGGTCGCCGCGTCGAGCACGACGGCCGCGGCCGCGACGACGTCGCGCTCGTCGTCGTACGCCACGTCGACCCCGGTCACCCGGCCGGTGCCGGGCGGCGGTCCCGGCTCGTCGAGGACCACCCGCCCCCGCAACTCGTCCTGCACGGCCCGGGCCCGTTCCTCGGTGGCGGGCCAGCCCGCCGGAATGCGTACGGTCGTCATGATGGCGTCGAGCCTAGACCGGCCGCCGGAACGCCCGGTGTCAGCGCTCCAGGCGGGCCACCCGGCCCTTCTCGCCGGAGGCCCAGCAGGACCGGTCGGGGGCGCAGTCCACGGTGTCGTACGAGCCGGTGTCCAGCGTGCGCCAGGTCCGGCCGCCGTCCGTGGTGAGGTCGGTGCCGGTGGGGCCGACCGCGAGGGCGGCGGTGCGGCTGTGCGGGAGCCAGGTGACACCGGAGCGGTAGGCCGGCGGCGGGGTGGCGGCCGTGGTCCAGGTG
>NZ_JABTYA010000142.1:0-1732 GCF_013302945.1 Streptomyces sp. 8P21H-1
CTCGCCGGGCACGTGCGCGCGGTGGCCGCCGGAGAGGGGACCGCCGTCCCGCCGGGGGCCCCGGGGGCGGGCGAGCCGACCGTGGCGAAGCCGCCGACGTCCCCCGTGCCCGGCGAACCGGACGTCTCCGCGGACGGCGGCACCCGGGGCGACACCTGCCACCTAGACGTCGTCGACCGCTGGGGCAACATGGTCTCGGCCACCCCCAGCGGCGGCTGGCTGCAGTCCAACCCGGTCGTGCCCGAGCTGGGCTTCCCGCTCGGTACCCGGCTCCAGATGGCCTGGCTGGAGGAGGGGCTGCCCAACTCCCTGACTCCGGGGCGCCGTCCGCGCACGACGCTCACCCCGTCGCTCGCGCTGCGGGACGGGGTCCCGGTCCTGGCGTTCGGCACGCCGGGCGGTGACCAGCAGGACCAGTGGCAGCTGCACTTCTTCCTCGCCGTCGCCCTGCGCGCGGAGGTACGCGGCGGCCTGGACCTGCAAGGCGCGATCGACGCCCCGAACTGGCACAACGACAGCTTCCCCGGCTCCTTCCACCCGCGCGGCATGCGCCCCGGCAGTGTGACCGTCGAGTCGCGCACGGACCCCGCGGTCGTCGCGGAGCTGCGGCGCCGCGGCCACGACGTCGAGGTCGGCGACGCCTGGTCCGAGGGACGGCTGTGCGCGGTGGCCCGCGACCCGCGCACCGGAGTGCTGTCGGCGGCCGCGAATCCGCGCGGGATGCAGGGATACGCGGTCGGACGCTGACCCGGGCCCGCAGGTCCCGTCCGGCGCGGCCCGCGGCGGACCCCGGGCCGGTGTCCGGGGCCTCGTTGTTCATGCCGATTCCACCCGGGATGCACCCTACGGGCAGGGATTGTCAGTGGTGCGTGCTCTCATGGAGGCATGATCGAACACATGGAAACCATCGACGAGTTTCTCGCGCACCGCACCGCCGACGTCGAGGAAGCCGTCCGCAAGGCCGCCGCCACCGAGATCATGCCGCGCTTCCGGCGGCTCGCGGCGCACGAGGTGGACCAGAAGAGCGGCCCGCACGACCTGGTCACGGACGCCGACCGCAAGGCCGAGCAGTACCTCACCGAGGTGCTCGGCAAGCTGCTGCCCGGCTCCGTCGTGGTCGGCGAGGAGGCGGTGCACGCCAACCCGGTGACGTACGAGGCGATCCAGGACGACACGCCGGTCTGGATAGTCGACCCGGTCGACGGCACCCGCCAGTTCGTCCACGGCGACCCCGGTTTCTGCACGCTGGTCGCGCTCGCCCGGCGCGGAGTCCTCCTGGCGTCCTGGACGTACGCCCCGGCCCGCGACCAGCTCGCCGTGGCCGTGCGGGGCCGTGGCGCCCTGCTCGACGGCACGCCCCTGCGGGCCGGCACTCCCGACCCCGGCCGCGACCTCGAAGTCGCCACCTCCCACCCGGACTACACGACGGACGCCCAGAAGCGCGCGCTCCTGGGCCTGCGCACGGACGGCGTCGCCCCGCGGGCCTGCGGTTCGGCCGGTCTGGAGTACCTCGCCGTCGCGCGCGGCGAGCTGGACGCCACCGCGTTCTCCTGGGAGGCCGCCTGGGACCACGCGGCGGGCATCCTGCTCGTCGAGGAGGCGGGCGGCACGCACCTGACGCTCTCGGGGGAGCCGTTCCGCGTCACCGGCGGCAACGCGCTCCCGTTCACGGCGGCACGCGACGAGGCCACGGCCCGCCGGGTGGTGGCGCTCCTGGCGGACGGCGCCTGAG
>NZ_JABTYA010000143.1:0-1053 GCF_013302945.1 Streptomyces sp. 8P21H-1
CGCCGGGGCCGCGCTCGCGGGAGCGGTGAGCAGGGCCGCCGCCGTGACCAGGGCCGTGGCGCAGGTCGCCAGGACACCGGACCGCCGTCCGGGGGCCCGCGGGGTGGAGCGAGTGAGGGGAGGTGCGGTTCCGCGTCCCATCTCGTCTTCCTCCTGTGTGGGGGTTGGTGCGGGGGTTGATGTGGGGTTCGTGTGGGGTTTCCCATGGGCTCCGCCGACTGCCCGGCAGATGGCCGCAGCAAGCGTTTTCTACGGCGGGCCGTGAGTGTGGCAAGGGCTTTCTACGGCGTCAAGGGGGTGGTGGGACACAGGAGCCGGTCACTTCTCGCGGCGCACCAGGAGAGCGAGCAGCGCGCGCAGGTCACCGGGGGCGCGGGAGACCGGGTCGAGGCTTGCGAGACAGGCGTCGACGGCGGCGGTGCGGCGGTGCGCCTCCGCCACGGCGGCCTCGCGCCCACCCGCCTCCTCGATCAGGACCGCGGCGCGGCGGGCCGCCGACTCGTCCAGGGGCCCGGAGGAGTCCAGGAGCCGGGCGAGCGGCCGGGCGGCCGGGGTGCGGAGGGCGGCCAGCACCGGGAACGTCTTCTTGCCGCGGAGCAGGTCCGCGTGCACCGGCTTGCCCGTGACGGCGGGGTCGCCCCAGATGCCCAGCAGGTCGTCGACCACCTGGAAGGCCACGCCCAGATGCCGTCCGGCGCGGTCGAGCGCGGCGACCGTCTCCCGCGGCGCCCCGGCCAGCACGGCGCCCAGGGCGGTCGCGCAGCCCAGCAGCGCACCGGTCTTGTGCTCGGCCATCGCGCGGTACTCGTCCGGGCGGACCGCCTCGGGGCCGGTCCAGGGGCGCGTCTCGAAGAGCAGGTCGTCGGCCTGCCCGCGGACGAGGTCGTTGAGCGCGGCGGACAGGTGACGCACGGCCGACGGGATGTCGGTGCCGGTGCCGGTGCCGGTGCCAGGCGTGGCGGCCAGGGTCTCGACGGCGAGGGCGAACAGCGCGTCGCCCGCGAGGACGGCCGGGCCCGTGCCGTACGCCCGCCAGACCGCGGGGCGTCCGCG
>NZ_JABTYA010000144.1:0-14651 GCF_013302945.1 Streptomyces sp. 8P21H-1
CACGCACCGCGGCGCCCTGCCCCCTCACGGGCCGGGCGCCGCGGTGCGGTGCTGTGGGCGGCGGGCGTACCGCCCCGGCCGCGAGCCCGTATCCAGGCGGCCTGGAGAACACCGGCACACGGCCACAGCCGGGCTTCAGATCGGTTGGAGGCGGACCCGGCACACTTCTGACTCCCCGGCCGTCCGGAATCCGGAACGACACATTGACGCAGACGCAGACGCAGAGGAGTCGTGGGCCATGGCGAAGCGGTCCCGTGCACCAGGCCCGGACCTTTTCCACCCCTCGTCCGGAGCGGGGGACCACCCACCGGGAACCGCGGCCGCCACGGCCGGCCCGCCGATCGCCGCCGACGGCGGCGAGAGCAAGAGAATCGCCATCGTCGGAGCCGGCATCGCCGGTCTGGTCGCGGCGCACGAACTGGAAGGGCTGGGGCATCAGGTCGAGATCTTCGAAGCCGCGGCCCGCATCGGCGGCCGGGTGCACACCCACCGTTTCGGCACCGGTACCGACGCGCCCTTCGTGGAACTCGGCGCCATGCGCATCCCGGCCCACCACACCCTCGCGATGCGCTACATCACCCGGCTCGGTCTCGCCGACCGCAAGCGGCCGTTCAAGACGCTCCTGGCCGAGGCCGACACGTACCTCAGGGTCGGTGCCGGATACACCCGGGTCCGTGACGCGGCCGAGGCACTGGTCGCCCACTACTTCCGCGATCCGGTCCACTCGGGCTACCGCCGGGAGACGCTGCTGTTCGCCGCGTGGCTCACCACCGTGATCGACGCGATCGCGCCCTCCGACCTGCGCAGGAGCATCCGCGCGGACCTGGACGCCTGCCTGCTGGGCCTGCTGGAGCGGACCGGTGTGCACGCCTACCTCTCCGCCGACCGCAAGGCGGACCTGCACGCGTTCTTCCAGGCCCACCCGGAGGTCAGGTCCGCCTGCAGCGGGGCCCTGCGCTCCTTCCTGGGGGACATCCTCACCGAGACCAGCTCGGAACTGGTCCAGCTGAGCGGCGGGATGGGACAACTCGTCGACCGGCTCGCCGCCACACTCGACGGGCTGATCCGCCGCCGGCACGAGGTGGTCGGCCTGAACGCCCGCGAGCACGACGTCCTCATGACCGTGCGCCGCCAGGGACGCGTGCGTACCGAGCGCCGGGACTACGTGCTGTGCACCATGCCCTTCTCCGTCCTGCGCCGCATCCACCTGCAGGGCATCGACAGCGACAAGCTGGCCGCGATCCGCGGGACGGTGTACTGCCCGGCCACCAAGGTGGCGTTCCTGTGCAGGGAACCGTTCTGGTCGCACGAGGGCATCACCGGCGGGGCGTCGTTCAGCGCCGGCCTGGTCCGGCAGACCTACTACCCGGACGTGGAGGGAGATCCGCGGCGGGGGGCCGCGCTGCTGGCGAGTTACACGATCGGCGACGACGCGGACCGGCTCGCCGGGATGACCGCCGCCGTCCGGCACGAGACCGTCCGGCGGGAGCTGGGGAGGATGCACCCCGAACTGCTGCAGCCCGGCATGGTGCTGGACGCGGTCAGCCTGCCGTGGGGCCGGCACCGGTGGAGCGCGGGCGGCTGCGCGATCCGCTGGGACGGCGACGCCTCGGCGGGCGAGTCGCAGCGGATGCGCGCCGCCCGGCCGCAGAACCGCCTCTTCTTCGCCGGGGAGCACTGCTCCTCGAAACCGGCCTGGATCGACGGCGCCATCGAGTCCGCGCTCACCGCCGTCGGGCAGATAGCGCGGCACCGGTCCGGTACCCGGACCGTGGTGGGGGCGGGGTGACCATGAGCGTCTTCGACCTGCCCCGGCTCCACTTCGGCGGCCACGCGGTCACCAGGCTCCCCACCGGGCTCCGCAACGGCCTGGTCGACCTGTCCGACCACTCGGTGCTCACCGACGACGGGCCGTTCCCCGCGGAGCGCCCCGCACAGGAGTACCACGACTACCTCGACGCCCGGGGGCCGCGCTTCGACGCCTCGGGACGCCTGACGCCGGACGGGCCCTTCAGCGCCTCGAAGGGCTGGAACTTCCGCGGCAACGGCCACTTCTGGATCGACGCCACGATCGTGAGCGCGGAGGGCCCCGACGGCCCCGACGGCCCCGACCGCCGGGATCCGGTCGTCGGACGCAGCGTGGACATGTGGGGCCACCACAACGAGTACCTGGCCACGACGTTCAACCGCGCCAGGGTCTTCGACTGCGACCCCGCCTCCGACTGGGCCACCACGCTCATGGTCGGCCAGTTCTGCTTCGGCCGGCGCGGACGGTCCCACGAGGTCGGCTACATGCTCGTCGGCGACGTCACCGGCACACAGCCGCCGCGGTGGCACAACTTCCGCCACCTCGTGGACGCGGGCGACCACTTCCTCGCCGCCGAGTTCCGCCGCTCGGCCGTGCACCAGCTGGTCGTGCGCAAGGACACCGGCCTGGAATGGCTCCCGGAGACACAGGCGTCACCCGTGGTGACGGCGTTGCGGGCGGCGGTGGACCGGGACGACGTGGCCGGGCTGGTGGTCCAGTTCGCCCTGCGCAACATGTCCGCGCCGACGGCACCGGACGAACCGAACTTCTGGAGCGTGCACGGCACGATCGCGCCCTGGTACGAGCACGAGTTCGCCACCTATCCCGCCGGACGGCTGCTGTCCCCGCGGCGCGCCGGCCGGCGCGGGAGCGGCGTGCTGCTGCACAACCTGGGCGTGGCGGGCACGGAGCACGGCGCGGTCCTGAACATGATCACCGCCGTACCGGTCCGCCACCGGGCCCCGGCGGCCGGGCCCGGACCGCTGCACGCCCTGGGCCCGGTGGCGGACCTGGGCGACCTGGAACTGCGCACCGTACGCGGCGGGCATCTGCTGGCGCGGATCCCCGGGGCGGCGTACACCGCCGAGCAACTCGCGCTGACCAGCGGCATCGTGACGGTCCCCTGGGCGGGACCGGACGCGGCCCCGCGGTACGCCGCCGCCGAGCAGGCACTGTGCCTGACCGGGACCACCGCCGACGGCGAACGGGCCGTCCTGCTCGTGGAGGAGGAGGTCAACGTCCAGGCCGACGACGCCTGCCTGGTCCTGGACCACCCCGACCGGCGCGACGGCGACGACCACGCGCGCGAGATCGAGGTCAGGTCCTTCGTCAGGGGCGTGCCGGCACCGGTCGACGCGATCCGCGTACGGCAGTTCTTCAACCCGCGGGCGCTTCCGCTGGACGAGGTCGCGGCGGACCCCCGGGCGAGGTGCGGGGACCTGGAGGTCTGCGGCCTGCGCGCGGGAGGGCTCGCCGGTCCCGGACCGTACGCGGCCGAGTGCGTCGTCGCCACCGACGCCACGGGCCGGGGCCGGTTCACCGTGCGCGGCGCCCGGGCCGGGGGCACGAGGATCCTCCTGTCACCCGGCCCCGGGGACGAGCCGTGCGACCTCCTCGCGCCGGGCTCCGCCCGCAGGGCCTACGACAACGGCGACGTGCTGGGCCACTGGGCCGCGGCGGGCTCCCTCGTCGTGCGGGTCCTGCCCGACGACCGGCACCTGGACGACGTGGAGGACGTCACCTTCGACCTCGTGTACCGCGAGGTGTTCGCCTTCTACGAACTGTGCACCTCGTTCATGCGGCAGGACGTCTTCAGCCTCGCGGACGAGTGCAAGGTCGAGACGTACGCCCGGCTCGTCTGGCAGATGTGCGACCCGCGGAACAAGGCGAAGACGTACTACATGCCGTCCACCCGGGACCTGTCGGAGCCCAAGGCCCGCCTGCTGCGGAAGTACCTGCGCGGCCTGCAGCGCCCCGGCCCCGTCATGGCACCGGCGGCCCCGGGCGCGGTACCGCGCCGGCGTCCCGGCAGGATCACGAGCCGCACCGGCCTGTGCGCGGCGCTCCGGCAGGCCGCGACCGCCGAGTTCGCGGTGATGATGCAGTACATCTACGCCGCCTACTCGATCCCGACCCATCGCACGGGCCAGGAGTACGTACGGCGGGGACTGTGGACGCCCGAACAGCTGGCGCTGCTGTGCGGTGACGGCACCGAGAGGCTCGACCACGGGCTCAGGGGAACACTCCTGACGGTGGCGAAGGAGGAGATGATCCACTTCATCGCCGTCAACAACATCATCCTGGCCATCGGCGAGCCCTTCTACGTCCCGGCCACGGACTTCGCCCGGATCAACCGTGAACTGCCGATCCCCCTGGAGTTCGCGCTGGAGGGCTTCGGCACCGGCTCCCTGCAGAGGTTCATCGCCGTCGAACAGCCCGAGCACCTCACCGCCGACCTCCCGGCCGACCCCTGCGGCGGGCCCGCGGCACCGCACCGGGCGCGGGGCTACGCGTCACTGGGCGAGCTCTACGCGGACCTGCGCGAGGCCGTCGCCTCCCTGCCGGACCTGTTCCTGGTCGAGAGGGGACGGGGCGGCCCGGAGCACCACCTCTTCATGCGCGGGTCGGTCAACGCGGTCCACCCCGACTACCAGCTCCAGGTCGACGACGTGGCCAGCGCCCTCTTCGCGATCGACTTCGTCACCGAGCAGGGGGAGGGACACGTCCTGCCGCCGGCGGGCGAGCCGTCCGGCCCCTCGCACCACGAGACGTTCCTGCGGGCCTACAACGCCCTGAGCGAGGAGCAGATCAGGTGCGCCGGGACCGGGCGGACGCTGTGGGACCCCGCCTATCCGGTGATGCGCAACCCCACCCTGTCCCGGGCCGCCGACGCGACGAAGGACCTGGTCACCGACCCCGAGGCCAGGGAGGTGATGGAGCTGTTCAACCACTCGTTCTTCATGATGGTGCAGCTCATGGTCCAGCACTACGGCTGGACCCCGGACGCCAGCCTGCGGCGTTCCGTCCTCATGAACGCGTCCATCGACGTCATGACGGGAATGCTGCGGCCGCTCGGCGAGCTGCTCGTGACCATGCCGTCGGGACGGCGCGGCAGGACCGCCGGCCCCTCCTTCGAACTGGGGGACCCGCCCGGCTACGTGGCACGGCCGGACGTGGCGTTCCGGGCGATGGCACTGCGCTTCGAGCACCTGGCCAGGCGTGCGGCGAAGTGCGCCCGCGTGCCGCAGAGCGTGCCGGCGCTGATGACGTTCTACGCCGACCACTTCCGGCGCGAGGACGTGCTCCCCGGCGGAGCGGGAGGCCGGCCATGACACCGCACCCCCTGCCGGACTTCGCGCCGTCGGCCCTGCGGGACATCGCCGACCCCTACCCCGACTACCGCCGGTACCGGGAGGGCGACCCGGTGCACCGGGTGGCCGCGTCCGGCGCCGGGGGAGCCGGCACCTGGTACGTCTTCCGCCACGACGACGTCTCCCGGGTGCTCAGGGGCCGGGACTTCGGGCACGACGCGCGCCGCGCCGCGGAGGAGGGGAACCGGCCGGTCGTGCCCGCCCGGCACGGCGTCCTGCGCTCGATGGTCGAGGACTGGCTGGTCTTCATGGACCCGCCGCGCCACACCCGGGTACGGGCACTGCTCGCCGGTGCCTTCTCCGGCGACGCCGTGGCCGGCCTGCGGAGCCGCGTGGACGAGATCACCACGGACCTCCTCGGCGGTCTCGCCCGCCGGTCGTCCGTCGACCTCGTCGAGGCCTTCGCGGCCCCCCTGCCCGTCCTGGTCGTCTCCCACGTCCTGGGCGTCGGCGAGCGGCACCACACCTGGCTGCGCGAGTGCGCGACGGCCGTCCAGGAGGCCAGCACGTCGCGCGGCGGACGGGCGCCCGACGCCTACGCCGCGGCCGAGTCGGCCGCGGCGGAGCTGTGCGCCTTCTTCCGCCGCGAGCTGGCCCTGCGCCGCACCGGCCCGCGGGACGACCTGCTGACCGTGCTGGAACAAGCCTGCGGGACGGACGGCCCGCTGACCGAGGACGAGGCGGTCGCCAGCTGCGTCCACCTCCTGACGGCGGGTCATGAGACGACGACCAACCTGATCTCCAAGGCGGCGCTGGCCCTGCTCGCGCACCCGCCCGTACTCGCCGACCTGGCAGCCCACCCCGCACTGCTGCCGTACGCGGTGAACGAGTTCATCCGGTACGACGCCCCGGTCCAGATGGCCTCACGCTGGGTGTACCGGGAGGTGATGCTCGGCGGGCACCGCATACGGCCCGGTGACAAGGTCCTCCTGGTGCTGGGGTCGGCCAACCGGGACCCCCGCCACTGCCCGGACCCGGACACGCTCGACATCCGGCGGCCCGCCGCACGCCACCTCGGGTTCGGCCTGGGCCGGCACTACTGCCTCGGCGCCGGCCTGGCGACCCTGGAGGCGGAGATCGCCCTCGGTGCCCTGACCGGGGTGCTGCCACGGTTCCGGCTCGCCGGCGCGGGCGTCACGTACGCCCGCGACCTGGTCTTCCACGGCCCGTCCCGGCTGGTCGTCGAGGCCCGTCCCCTTCAGCGTTCCTGGGCCCGGCCCACCAGGGAACCACCAGACCGCGCTGGAACCATGGATCCATGACGGAAACGAGAACCGAGTACGCGTCAGGTGTCTTCTGCTGGGTGGACCTCTCCAACCCCGATCTCGACGGAGTCGTACGGTTCTACGGGGAACTGTTCGGCTGGGACGCCCGGACCCTCCCCGGCAGCGACCGCTACACGATGTTCACGCGCGACGGCGAGCCGGTCGCCGGCGTCCTGCCCCGGGAGCTGGAGGGCCGGCCCCCGGCGTGGAACACCTACATAGCGGTGGCCGACGCGGAGGTCGCGGCGAAGGCCGTCGAGTCCGCGGGCGGACGGGTCCACCGCCCGCCCGCCGCCGAACGCGACCACGGTGTCGTCGCGGTGTGCTCCGACCCCGAGGGCGCGGTGTTCTTCCTCTGGCAGTCCCTCGGCTTCGCCGGTGCCTCCCTGGTCAACGAGGTCGGCAGCTGGTGCTGGAACGAACTGCTCAGCCGCGACCCCGAACGCGCCAGGGAGTTCTACCCGCAGGTGTTCGGCTGGCACCACGAGACCGAGGTCTACGACGGGCTGGCCTGCACCAAGTGGTCGTCCCACGGCCGGGTCATCGGCAGCATGGTGCCCCTGGAGGAACAGCCGGACACCCCGCCGCACTGGATGGTGTACTTCACCGTGGCCGACCTCGACGACGCCACCGCCAGGGCCACCGCGCTCGGCGGCGCCCGGGTCGCCGGGCCGATGGACGTCGGCACCGGCCTCGTCGTCCTGCTGCGGGACCCCTACGGCACGGTGTTCGCCGTGATCAGGATGGCGGACGAGCCGGACACGGCTGCCGGCTGATGCACGCCGTGGTGTGCGGCGCGGGCATCGCGGGGCTGACCGCGGCCTGGTGGCTGGACCGGCTCGGCTGGCGGGTGCTCGTCGTGGAACGGGCGCCCGCCCTGCGTGACGGCGGGTACGTCATCGACTTCTTCGGCTCGGGCTACGACGTGGCCGAGGAGATGGGGGTGCTGGACCAACTGCGCGGGGTCCACCAGGAGGTGCTCGGGATCGGCTACATGGACGCCGGAGGGCGCCGCCGCGCCGGCATCGTGTACGACACCTTCACCCAGGCCGTCGCCGGACGGGTGGTCAGGGTGCTCCGCGAGGACCTGGTGCACGCCCTGCACGACGCGCTGCCGGACACGGTCACCGTCCGCTTCGGCCGCACCGTCGACCGGGTGACGCACCACGCCGACGGCGTGGTGGTCCGCCTGGACGACGGCACGGAGTGCGAGTCGGACCTGCTCATCGGCGCCGACGGGGTGTACTCCCGGGTGCGGGCGCTCGCCTTCGGGCCCCGCGGCCACTACGTGCGTCCCCTGGGCCTGCGGGTCGCCTCGTTCGTGCTCCGCGACGACGTCGTACGGGACGCTCTCGACGGCGAGTTCCGGATGCTGGCGCTTCCCGACCGGCACGCCGGCGGCTATCCGCTGCTGGACGGCCGGGTGGCCGCGGTGTTCATGCACCGGGCCCCCGACGGGAAGACCGCCGGCGGACTGCCGCGCGACCCCAGGGCGACGCTCTCGGCGGCGTTCGCGGACCAGGGCTGGGTCGTGCCGCGCCTGCTCGACGCCTGCCCGCCGGACGCCTACTACGACTTCATCGCGCAGACGCTCCTGCCGACCTGGCGGGCGGGCCGGGTGGTGCTGGTCGGCGACGCCTGCCAGGCGGTGTCACTGCTGGCCGGGCAGGGGGCCTCGCTCGCCATGTCCGGTGCCCGGCAGCTGGCGGGGCACCTCGCCGAACATCCCGTGCCCGAGGCGCTGAAGGCCTACGAGGAAGGGCTGCTGCCCAGGATCACGGCCATGCAGCGCTCCGCCCGGCGCAGCACCGCCTGGTTCGTGCCCGGCAGCCGGCTGGCACTGACGCTGCGGCACAACGCCCTGCGGCTGGCGGCGATGCCGGGGGCCGCGGCACTGCTGCGCACCGCGGTCGCACCGACGCCGCACGCCGGAGTGCGTACACCGACGCCCACACGCTGACGGCCCGACGCCCACACGCTGACGGCCCGACACCCATTGGGTGACGGGCCGTCAGAAGGCGGGCGGCGGACCGCCGGAAAGCGGCTGGCGAACAGTCAGGAAGCAGCCGGTGCCCGCCAGGACATGGCGCAGTTGTCGGGGTACGGGCCGTCGGTCAGGTCGCAGCCGGGGAAGATCTCCGCGCAGGCCCGGTGGAAGTCGTCGCGGGTGGGCGGCGGCGCGGCGGCGACCGTCTCCAGCCAGCGGGGGTCGAGCCAGAAGCGCAGCAGGTCGGCGGTGGCGTGCGGGTCGCCGGTCGTCCCGTACAGGTAGCGCGCGGAGCCGAAGGCGCGGTCGACGTGCCAGTCGGGCGAACCCCACTCACCGGTGTCGACGGCGGTGTAGACGACGGCCACGCCGCCCGGGGCGACCAGCGACCGGATGTGGCGCAGGGCGGTCTCGAAAGGGGCCGCCATGTGGAAGCCGTAGACCGAGAGCACGGCGTCGAAGAGGCCGTCGCGCTCGGGCGTGACGTCCAGGTTGCCGCGTGCCTCGTAGCTGATGTGGGGCCGGGCGCGGTCCTTGCGGGCCCGGTCGATGATGCGGCCCGAGATGTCCACGGCGAGGACGCTGCGGTAGTGCTCGGACAGCAGGACGCTGTGCCGGCCCGAACCGCAGTTGAGGTCGAGGGCGCGCTCACCGCCGGGCAGCTGGGCCGGCAGCCACTTGTCCAGGGCGCTCTCGGAGCCGCCCCAGGCCTCGACGAACCGCTCGTACGGCTCGTCCATGGCGGCCCAGAACTCGTCGGCGGTCTGCGTGTCCCAGATCGATGTGTGCTGCTCAGCGGGTGTGTTCATGGCGGGTGTGTTCATGGGAGGGGGGACTCCTTCGGCATGGCTTCGACGATGTCCACGGCGGGCAGCCGGACGACGCGGCCGAGGCGCAGGCCGGCCCGGTCGAGGAGCCGGGCGTGCTCGGCCTCGGTACGGACCTGGCCCCCCGGCAGCGCCATCATCTGCAGGTCCAGGAGAGTGCCGAAGGAGGGCTCGCCGGCCGGGCCGATGACCGTCTCCAGCACCAGGAGCCGGCCGGTGGGCGACAGCGCGTCGCGGCAGTTGCGCAGGATCCTGACGGCGTCCTCGTCGGGCCAGTTGTGGACGGTGTGCTTGACGGTGATCAGGTCCGCGCCCACGGGCACCTTGTCGAAGAAGTCACCGGCGACGAACCGGCAGTTCGGCAGCGGCCCCCCGGCGCCCTGCCGGGCCTGTTCCACCGCGACCTCCTGATCGAACAGGATCCCGGCCAGGTGCGGGTGCCGGGTGAGGATCGCGGACAGCAGGGAGCCGTTGCCGCCGCCGACGTCGAGCACGACGTGGACGTCGGAGAAGTCGTAGGCCGCGGCCACCGCGTGGCCCTGCTCCCGGGTCAGCTCGCGCATGGCCTGGTTGAAGCGCGCGGACTCCCGCGGGCGGTCGCGGTAGTAGTCGAAGACCGACTGCCCGAAGCGGTGCTCAAAGGCGGTTCCCCCGGTGCGGACGTTGTGCAGGAACGAACCCCAGGCCTGGTACTGCTCCTCGCCGGTCACCAGCAGCGTCGAGCGGACCGTGTCGGGGGAGTCGCCGCGCAGCGGTGTGCCGCGGTCGGTCAGGGTGAAGCGCTCCCCGGAGTGTTCCCGTACCAGGCCCAGACCCGCGAGCGCACGCAGCACCCGGTACAGGGGACGCTCGGCGGCACCCGCCTCGGTGGCCAGTTCCCCGACCGGCCGCGGGGTGTCCCGGTCGAGCAGATCGGCGACGCCGAGCTCCGCCACGACGTACAGGGCCTGGGTGATCCAGAACCCGACGCTCATCCGGATGATCGCGGCTTCGGCGGACAGGCCGTCCGCGGCGGGACCGGTCGGTGGCATGCGATCTCCTGGGTGATCGACGCGGTGTGACGGGGGAGCCCGGTGCCGGGCCGGCCGCGGCCTTCCGCCCCCGCTCGGCTGGGCAGCACACTAGGCCGCGTGGCGGGGCCCGACAACGCATCCCGGACGGGGGGAAACGGAGCGGGCCGAAAGGTGTAGCCGGGTACATCCGGCGGCCCGCGCCGGACGGTTCCCCCCGGCCCGGGCCGCCGGGGCTGGACGCCGGCTGGAGACCGGCCGTAGGCGTCCTGCAGGACCCTCCGGCCGCGGTTCCCGTGCGGCTCCCGGTCACTAGAGTCCCGGCATGGCGGACCGGCGTGTGCCCTGTGCCGCCCATCGTGCCGCCCCATCCGGACGGCCGGCGCCGGCCGAGGAATCGGAAGGAACAGGTCATGTCGGAGCAGACGCCCGATCCGCTCTTCCCGTTCGACACACCTCCCTCGCAGGAGACCGACCCGGTGCTGGCACGGCTGCGCGCCGAGGACCCCGTACCGCGCGTGCGCCTGGCGACGGGACGCGGGGCCCGGCTCGCCACCAGGTACGACGACGTGCGGCAGGTGCTGTCCGATCCCCGGCTGAGCCGGGCGGCCAACGACACCCCGAGGCCCCCGGTACCGGTGCCGGTCAGCATGCAGGACACGGAGTCGATCTCGAACCTGGACGCACCGGAGCACACCCGGATCCGCCGGCTGATCGCCAAGGCGTTCCCGCCCGAACGCACCGACCGGCTGTCCCCACGGGTGGCGGCCACGGTGGACGGGCTGCTCGACGGGATGGCGGAGCAGGGGCCGCCCGCCGACCTCGTCACGATGCTGGCCAACCCGCTGTCGGCGGCCGTGATGTGCGAACTGTTCGGGGTCCCCGGGGAACGGCGTGAGGAGCTGCGTACCTGGCTGGACACGGCCACGGGTGTCACCGGGGCGCCCCTGGAGGAGATCTCCGTCGCCATGCAGCACGCGAGCGACTGCCTGGTGGAACTCGCCGAGCAGAAGCGGCGTCATCCGCAGGACGACCTGCTGACCGCGCTGGTGGAGGCGGCCGACGAGGACGGGGACCGGCTCAGCCCGCGAGAACTGATCATGCTCGTGTTCATCATGTTCGTCGGCGGGAACCACACCACGTCGGTGCAGCTGACCCGGTCGGTCCTGACGCTGTTCCGGCACCCGGACCAGTTGCGCGTGCTGGTCGACAAGCCCGAGCTGGTGCCGAACGCGGTCGAGGAGCTGATGCGGTTCACCCCGATCGGGCCCGGCGCGTTCGCGCGGACCGCGCTGGAGGACGTCGAGCTGTCCGGGGTGGTGGTCCCCGCCGGGACGACGGTCCTGCCGGTGACCGCCTCGGCCAACCGCGACCCGGCCGTCTTCGCGGATCCGGACCGGCTCGACCTGACACGGGCCAACGCCAAGGAGCACATGCAGCTCGGGGCCGGACCGCACGTCTGCCCCGGCGCGGACCTGGCCCGCACGGAGCTGCGGGCCGCGCTGGGCGGACTGCTGGCCCGGTTCCCCACACTGCGGCCGGCCGTGCCCGAGGCCGAACTGGAGTGGGAGGTGGAGCGGCAGGGTGAGTGGGACCTGGACCACATCATCGTCATGCCGCGCGCCCTGCCGGTGACCTGGTAGCACCGACCCCGGCCCCGGCCCGCCCGGCGCGGGACGCCGTTCCGCACACCGCGATGACCGCCGTGCGGCGGCCATGCCGTCACAGCCGTCACAGCCGCCAGCGCCGAGGCCGCCCGGACCGCACCGGGCGGCCTCGGCGCTGGCGCACCACACCCGTACCGGAGACGGGGCGCGGGCCGCCCACGCGTGCCCGGACCCTCATGCCGACAGGAAGTCGGAACCGCTTACCGAAGGATGCCCGACGGGCCCCGTTCACCGCCGGTGAGCCGGCCCCCTCGCCGTACGGGTGCGACGGGTGCGACGCGTGTGCCGTGGACACCGGCCGGCACTGGCGGACGCCGCGAGTCTCTGGTGAGGTGAACCCGAGGGGTTCCCGTTCCTCGTCGGGCCGCTGTGCGGACCGCACGGGCCGCTTCCCGTGCGTTCCCGCGCGGAAGACCCGGGAAGGACCGGGAAGGCCCGGGAAGGCCCGGGAAGGACCGGGAAGGCCCGGGAAGGGCCGGGAGGTCCGGAAGGCGTCCGCGGCGGCGGCCCGCAGAACCGCGGACCCCCTCGGCTCCTCGCCCGCCACGCCCGTTCACCGCGCCGACGACAAGCTTGCCGGAGGGCCCTGCGCAATGAGCGAAGTCGCTGTTCTTCTGCTGGACGATGACAGGCTTTTCCGCGAGGGGATCCGCGAAGTCCTCAACGGGGCCGGCGGTATCCGGATCGTGGGGGAGGCCGACGACGAGGGCGGCGCGGCCCGGCTGGCCCGGGACGGGTGCCCCGACGTCGTCCTCCTCGGACCGGACACCTCCGCCGCGCTGTCGGACCGGGCGATCCGGCAGGTGATGGGAGCCTTTCCCGCGGCCCGCCTCGTCGTGTTCGTCGGCGAGGAGGCGTGGACCGTGCCCCGGCTGATGGCGCTGGGGGTGAGCGCCTGTCTCGCGCGGCGCTCCAGCGCCCATGAACTGGCCTCCGTACTGCGTACCGTGGCCTACGACGCCGATCGCGTCGTCCTCTCCGTCCCGCGCGGCACACTGCGGTGGCTCGAAGGCCGTGACGGCCTGCTCTCCCGCCGGGAGGCGGAGCTCCTCGCGCTGGCCGCGGACGGGGCCGGGAACGCCCGGATAGCGGAGAAGCTGTTCCTGTCGGTCGGCACCGTGAAACGGCACTTCAGCAACATCTACGCGAAGCTCCATGTCTCCTCCCGGGCCGAGGCGGTCAACGTCGCCCTGCGCTCCGGGCTGATCACCTGTCGCAGTCGCCCTGTGACGTGGTTCGAGCACGTGCGCGAGTTCCAGGACTGACTGCCCCTCGTCCGGCCCGGCCGGCCCGCGCGGCCACCCCGGCGCGCGGCCGGCCGGCGGAAGGAAGGAACGGCACCGGAATGGATCACAGGACGGACCGACGACAGGCGGTGCCGGAGTCGGTCCCTTTCCCGCCCTACGAACCGAGGAAGCCCGCAGGGTCCAACGGGAGGCAGGCCGCGGCCCACGACCTGCACATCTCGGTGCTCGGACCCCTCGAAGCACGGCACGGCGGCAGACGGCTCGCGCCCGCGCCGCCGAAGATGCGTGTCGTCCTGGCGCTGCTCGCCATCAACCCCAACCGGGTGGTGCCCGCCGACACCTTCGTCGAGGAGCTCTGGCCGCACGACCCGCCCGTCAGCGCCGCGGACACCCTGTACACCTACCTCTACCAGCTCCGCAAACTGATACGCAGGGGCGGCGCCACCGGTGACGCGGCGGCCGCGATCGCCACGCAGAGCCCGGGCTACATCCTGCGCGTCGACCCGGCGAACGTCGACGCCGAGCAGTACTTCGTGACGGCACGGCGCGGCCAGGAGGCACTGGACAACGGTGACGCGGAGTCCGCGTCGGCCCTGCTGCGCTCGGCGCTCGGCCTGTGGCGGGGCCGGCCCCTGGCCGACGTCTCGACCGGCACCTTCCTGTCCTCCTACACCGCCCGGCTGCAGGAGTCGCGCCTGTCCACGCTGAGCCAGCGCATCGCCGCCGATCTCAGCCTCAAGCGGCACGGCGACGTGGTCGGCGAGCTGCGGGCGCTGACCGTCGAGCACCCGTTCAACGAGCGGTTCAGCGGCCAGCTGATGATCGCCCTGCACGGGCTGGGGCGCCGGGCCGAGGCCCTGGAGGTCTACCGGAACCTGCGCGAGACCCTCATCCGCGAACTGGGCCTCGAACCGTCGTCGGAGACCAGCCGGATCCAGCACGCGATCCTGCGCGCGGACGCGGGGACCGAACTCGTCCGCGGCCGGCCGGACATCGCCCTCCTGAGGGCGGCGCCCGCCCAACTGCCGCCGGACATAGCGGACTTCACCGCGCGGGAGGAGCAGGTCGCCAAGCTCCGCTCGCTGGTCTGCGCCGCGCCCTCCCTCCGGCAGACCGCCCCGCGGGTGGCCCTCGTCACGGGCATGCCCGGGGTCGGCAAGACGGTGCTCGCGGTGCACGTGGCGCACCAGGCCAGGGCGCGCTATCCCGACGGCCAGCTCTACGCCGGTCTGCGCACGGACAACGGCGCCGCGGCGCCGGTCGAGGACGTGCTGGCCGGCTTCCTGCGGACGGTGGGACCGCAGGAGGGCCGGCTGCCGGACTCCCTGGACGAGCGCACGCGGCTGTTCCGGACGTGGTGCGCCGACCGCCGGGTGCTGGTCGTGCTCGACGACGCGGTGTCGGAGGCGCAGGTGCAGCCGCTGCTGCCCGCCGGCAGCCGGTGCGCGGTCATCGTGACCAGCCGCCGCC
>NZ_JABTYA010000145.1:0-3038 GCF_013302945.1 Streptomyces sp. 8P21H-1
CCCGCCCCGCCCCGGTGTTGTGCGCCGGGCGGGGCGTCTGCGTTCCCGTGCACCGTCGTCGCCCGTACGCCGTTCCCCGTACGCCGTCGTCCGGGCCCGCGCCGCGTCACCGGCGCCGGTCACCGGGTGGCGGCGTCCTGGTGCCGGGCGCGTGCCGTGCATGTGCCGTGCGCGTGCCGGGGCGTGTGTCGCCGGAAGGCGGCGTGTCAGTGCTGGGCGCGTCGGAGCACGAGTCGCTCCTTCTCCGACAGGCCGCCCCAGACACCGAAGCGTTCGTCATGGCTGAGCGCGTACTCCAGGCACGCGGAGCGCATCTCGCACATTCCGCAGATCTGCTTCGCCTCCCGCACCGAGCTGCCCGGCTCGGGGAAGAAGAACTCGGATCCGGTCTGGGCGCACAGCGCCTGTTCCTGCCAGGAGAGGTCGGCTGCGGCGGTGGTGTCATTGCGCATGCCGGCGATCGTGCCGCGTGTCGAAAAACGTTCGATCAACGCCGCATCAACGGGTGCCCGCCCCGTCGGCTCCCGGGCGGCCGGACCTGCGTCGACCCGCGGTCCGAGGTGTCACCGGTCCCGATGATGCCCGCGGTGCCGAACGGGCGCGCAGCGGCGCGCCGTGACGTGGTGCGACGTGCCGTGACACACCGCCGGACGCGCGGACCGGGTCACCGCGGCTGCCGCAGCCGCGTGAGCACCGTACGCAGGGCCCGGGAGACGGCCTCGCGGGACTCGTCCGTCGGTTCGTGCGTCTCGAAGCCGTGCCGGCCGTGCGGGACGTCGATCACCTGGACCGGGGTCCCCGTCTCCTCCGCCGCGGTCATGAACTCCTCCACCGTGGCGGCGATCTGCGGCGTCTCCAGACCCGCCCGGGTCAGCACGAGCGGTGGCGGCGTCCCGCCGCCGGCCCGGAGCACGCCTGCCGGGTCGAAGCGGGGACCGGCCGCGCCCCAGCCCGGGAGCGGGGCCAGGACCGGATAGGTGAGGGCCAGGCAGCGCAGCCACGGCGGCGGGTCGGTGATCCAGTCCGCGGCGAGCAGTCCCGCGCCGGAGAAGATCCACAGGGCGATGCGCCGGGCGTCCACGCGCGGATCGGCCCGCAGCAGGTCGAGAGCCTCGGCCACGTCGTCCGCGGCCCGCGCGTAGTCGGCGAGGCCGTGCAGTCGGTGCGCCACGACGGCTCCCACCGCGCCCAGCTCCGCCGTGCAGCGGGCGTAACCGAGGTAGGAGGGTGAGTCGCGCGGCGCGGGATCGGCGTCGGGCGGTACGGGGCCGCCGTGCACGAACAGCACCGCGGGCCACGGCCCGTGCGCTTCCGGTCCCGCTTCCGGTCCCGGTTCGGGGAAGTGCAGGTCCACGCGCCCGTTGCGCACCCGTGGCCGCTCCGGGGTGTCGAAGAGGAAGGGCCGGGCGAACGAGGACTCGCCCTCGGGCGCGGTCAGCCGGCGTCCTTCGCCCGCCGCCGCGCGCAGCAGCAGTCCGGCCAGTTCGTCCGGACGGGACAGCATCGGCCAGTGTCCCGTGGCCAGTTCGAAGAATCCGACCCGCGGATCGGCCAGCTTCCGGAACTGCGGCGGGCCGGTGCGTACCAGCGCCTCGACCAGTTCCAGGGTCGTCCCTCCCGCCGTGCACAGGATGCCGCTGATCGGTACGGCACCGGCGGCACCGGTCAACCGCAGCGGTTGTGTCAGTGTGCGCGGCGGCTGCGGGGCGGCCTGCCGGCTCAGCAGTTCCAGCTGCCGGGCCGACAGGCCGTCCGTGCTGCCCCACCGCTGCCACTGCGCCGGTCCCGGCGGGGGGACCGGCCGCGGACCGCCCTCGGCACGCAGCAGTTCGTGCACCGACGGGTCCGGCACCAGGGCCAGCGCCGCTTCACCGTCCTGCGGCATTCCCGCGTCCAGGTGGACGATCCGCGCGACCCGCTCCGGACGGCGGTCCGCGGCCCCCAGGACCGGATGGATGGCGTAGCCGTGCCCGACCAGCACCAACTCCCCGGACGGCTCCGGGGACTCCGGGGACTCCGGGGCCTCCGGGGACTCCGGGGACTCCGGGGACTCCGGGGACTCCGGGGCGGTCAAAGGGGCCAGGGAGTCGATCAGCCGGACCACGTCCTGGACATGTGTCTCCAGATCGGCCTCGGGCTCCCTGCTCGGCGTCACCGGGTGCGCCTCGGCGCCCGACTCCCGCAACCGCCCGATCACCTCGTTCCAGATCCGTCCGTCGGTGAACGGTCCGGAGACCAGGATGAACACGGGCATCGGTACCTCCAAGGGATGAGTTCGTCGTGGGTAACCTAGGAACTCCCCCTGAGGGAGGTTCAACCCGAGGAAGGTTCGGCCCTTGTCCCCGGACGGCACCCTGAGCATCGGCGAGCTGGCGGCGCGGACGCGGACCACGGTCAAGACCGTCCGCTTCTACTCCGACCAGGGCCTGCTGCCCGAAGCCGCACGCAGCGCCGGCGGCCACCGCCGTTACGGTCCCGACGCGCCGGCCCGGCTGCGCATGATCCGCGCGCTGCGCTCGCTCGACGTGCCCGTCCCCGAGATCGGGCGGCTCCTCGACCGCGGGGACACCCTGGAAGCCGTCGTGGCACGCCGGCTGGCCGGGCTCGGCACCGAACTCGCCGCCATGCGCTGGCGCGAGGCCGCACTGCGTGCGGTCCAGGACAGCACGCCGGAACAGCTCCCGGAACGCCTGGAGCTGATCGGGGCGGTCGGCGTGCCGCCCGACACCTCCGCCCTCGCGCACTACTGGCGCCGCCTGCTGCCGGCCCGCCTCTGCGCCCGGCTGCGCGGTGCCGTCACGGACGCGGCCGTCCCGCAGCCGCCGGCCGACCCGACTCCGGACCAGGTGCTCGCCTTCGCCCGGCTGCACGCCCTCGCGACGGCCGCCACGGACCACTGCCTCGTGTCCCACCGGCCCGCCGTCGTCGCGCATCCGGACCTGCTCTACGACGGTCTGCGCGAGGCGTACCGGCTGGTGGACGCCGCGCTGCGGACCGGCCGCGGCGTCGCCGGTCCGGGTGAGGCGCTGGACTGCTAC
>NZ_JABTYA010000146.1:0-494 GCF_013302945.1 Streptomyces sp. 8P21H-1
GCCGGCCGTGGCTGGGCGCGCAGTTCCCCGCGCCCCTGACGAGGGCCCCGCCCCCGAGCGATGACCGACGGCGGGCCTCCGGCGGAGAACCGGGACCCGGCCACCGGCCCTCACCCGCCGGCCGGCCGTGGCTGGGCGCGCAGTTCCCCGCGCCCCTGACGGGGCCCGCTCCCTCAGGCCATTACGTGCGCCCCGTTGCGCGCCGGGGCGCCTACTCTCCGATTCGCGGACGAATTGTGAGAGTGGGCCGGAACCTGTCCGTTCCGATCACGAAGTCCCATATAGTGACCGCCAGTTGAGTACCAAGTGTCGCATCCCGCCCAGGACACGACCGAGGACACGATTCATGACCGCGCCCACCCCGCAAGCGCGCCCCACACACGATCGGCCGTCCCTCGCACAACCCGGCAGCGCACGCCCCCGTCTGCGCGCTGTCGCGGTCGCTCTCCTCCTCACCGCCGCCCCGGCCGCGTGCGCCGCCGGAGCCGCGGTCG
>NZ_JABTYA010000147.1:0-1971 GCF_013302945.1 Streptomyces sp. 8P21H-1
GTGCCGGTGCCGTGCGCCTCGACGGCGTCCACGTCGGCCGGTGCGATCCCGGCGCTGTCCAGGGCCTGGCGGATGACGCGTTCCTGGGCGGGGCCGTTGGGCGCGGTCAGGCCGTTGCTCGCGCCGTCCTGGTTGACGGCGGAGCCCCGGACGACGGCGAGGACCGGATGGCCGTTGCGGCGGGCGTCGGCGAGGGCGTCGGCGATGACGCGTTCCTGTGCGGGGCCGCTGGGCGCGGTCAGGCCGTTGCTCGCGCCGTCCTGGTTGACGGCGGAGCCCCGGACGACGGCGAGGACCGGATGGCCGTTGCGGCGGGCGTCGGCGAGGCGCTCCAGGACGACGACACCGGCGCCCTCGGACCAGCCGGTACCGTCGGCGCAGGCCGCGAACGCCTTGCAGCGCCCGTCCGCGGACAGGGCCCGCTGACGGCTGAAGGCGACGAACGCGTCCGGCGTGGCCATCACCGCGACGCCGCCCGCGAGGGCGAGGGAGCACTCGCCGGAGCGCAGCGAACGGACCGCCAGGTGCAGGGCCACCAGGGACGACGAGCAGGCGGTGTCGACACTGATCGCGGGGCCTTCGAGGCCCAGCGTGTAGGCGACGCGGCCCGAAACGACACTGGCGGCCGTACCCGTGTCGAGGAGTCCCTGCAGTTCGGGGACGTCGCGCGAGGTGCTGCCGTAGTCGTTGCGCATCGCGCCGATGAACACGCCGGTCCGGGTGGAGCGCAGCGCGGCCGGATCGACGGCCGCGCGCTCGACGGCCTCCCAGGCGGTCTCCAGGACGAGGCGCTGCTGCGGGTCCATGGCCAGCGCCTCGCGCGGCGAGATCCCGAAGAAGCCCGGATCGAAGTCGGCGGCGTCGTGCAGGAAACCCCCGTGGCGCGTGGAGGAGGTGCCGGGATGGCCGGGGTCCGGGTGGTAGAGCGCCCCGGTGTCCCAGCCCCGGCCGACGGGCCACTCGGTGATGGCGTCGGTACCGCTGTCGACGAGGTCCCACAGCCGCTCGGGGGTGTCGGCGCCGCCGGGGTAGCGGCAGCTCATGGCGACGATCGCGACGGGCTCGTGACGGGCGTCCTCCGCCTCGCGCAGGCGCCGCCTGGCGTCCCCCAGGTCCGCCGTGGCGCGCCTGAGGTATTCGAGGAGCTTGTCGTTGTCCGGCATGGGTGTCCCGCTTCTCCCTCAGGCGCCGTAGTTGTTGTCGAGCAGTTCGAAGAGTTCGTCGGCCGTGGCGGTGGTCGTGTCCGTGGTGGTGGTCGTGTCGGCGGCCGCCGCCCCGTCGCCGCCCTCGCGCGTCCGGCTGTTCCAGGCGCGCAGCAGGTCCCGCAGCCGGTTGCCGATCTCGCCGGCCTCGGACGTGTCCGTGTCCGCGCCGGCCAGCGCGTCGGCGAGGCGGTCCAGCTGGGCGAGGACGGGCCGCTCCGGTCCGGGTGGCGCGCCCAGCCGTTCGTCGAGGTGGGCCGCGAGCCGGGCGGGTGTGGGGTGGTCGAAGACCGCGGTGGACGACAGCGGGAGCCCGGTCGCCTCACCGAGCCTGTTCCTGAGCGCCACGGCGAGCATCGAGTCCAGCCCCGCCTCGACGAAGGGCCGTCCGGGTTCGACGGACGCGGCGTCGGGGTGTCCCAGCAGGGCGGCGGCGTGTGCGACGACCAGATCGAGGAGGGTGCGGCGGCGGTCGGTCCCGTCCAGCGGGGCGAGCCGTGCGGCGAGTCCGGCCGCGGGGTCCGTCGCGGGCGGTGCGGGCGGTCCGGGCGGTCCGGCCGGGGACTCCGGGGCGGTGCCGGCCGTCGTCGCGGCGCCGGCGGACCGGCCCGGGGTGGGCAGCCAGTAGCGCTCGTGCTGGAAGGCGTAGGTGGGCAGGGGGACGTGCGCACGCGTGGGCGGGGGCAGCACGGCGGCCCAGTCCACGGGGGCGCCGTACGTCCACGCCTCGGCGAGCGAGGCGAGGAGGCGGTCGGCGCCGCCGTCGTCG
>NZ_JABTYA010000148.1:0-161 GCF_013302945.1 Streptomyces sp. 8P21H-1
CGTCGTCGAGGCCGCCGCGGCGGCCGTGGCGCAGGAGCCGGCGGCGCAGTCCGCCGACGCCGAGCCGGTGCGCGAGGAGCCGCGTCAGCGTCGTGACGACCGCGGCAACTACGAGCGCCGCGACCGTCGTGACGAGCGTCCGTCGGGCGGCTCCGGTGGTT
>NZ_JABTYA010000148.1:286-2051 GCF_013302945.1 Streptomyces sp. 8P21H-1
GCGTCCGTCGGGCGGCTCTGGCGGCTTCCGCCGGGACGACCGTCGTGACGACCGTTCGTCGGGTGGCGGCTTCAGCCGTGACCGCCGCGACGAGCGTCCGTCGGGCGGCTCGGGCGGCTTCCGCCGGGACGACCGTCGTGACGACCGTTCGTCGGGTGGCGGCTTCAGCCGTGACCGCCGTGACGACCGTCCGTCCGGTGGGTTCAGCCGTGACCGCCGTGACGAGCGTCCCTCCGGCGGCTTCCGCCGGGACGACGAGCGTGGCGGCCGTTCCTTCGACCGTCGTGACGAGCGTCCGTCGGGCGGCTCCGGTGGTTTCCGCCGGGACGACGAGCGTGGCGGCCGGTCCTACGACCGTCGTGACGACCGGTCGTCGGGTGGCGGCTTCAGCCGTGACCGCCGCGACGACCGCCCCTCGGGCGGCTTCAACCGCGACCGCCGCGACGGCGACCGCCCCTCGGGTGGTTTCCGCCGGGACGACCGTCCGTCCGGCCACCGGGGCAGCGACCGCCCGTTCAACCGCGACCGTCGCGACGACCGCCCCACGGGCGGCGGTGGCTTCCGCTCCGGCGGCCACGACCGTCCCTACGGCCGCCGTGACGACCACCGCGGCGCCGGCTCCGGTTCGGGCTCCGGCTCCTCCTTCGGCCGCCGCGACGACAAGCCCCGCTGGAAGCGCAACGGCTGACGGCGGGCCCGGCCCCTGACGGGCCGCGGCACAGCACACGAAGGGCCCGGACGACCTCGGTCGGCCGGGCCCTTCGGCGTTTCCGGCCACAGGGCCGCCGAACCGCCGAGCCGCAGGTCGACGGATGCCCACCGGCCACCCGAGCGCTGGAAATGCCAACTCCGTTGTCATCCCCGGCTGTTACGCTCCGGCGCGGAATCGAACGGTCCGGCGGCGAGCCGGGCCCAGGGGAGGGGACCCGTTGAAGCCACCAGTTCGTCATGCCCTCGTACGCGGCGCCATCGCCGTGGTGCTCGGGTCGTCGGCCGTCGCGGTCACCCCGTGGACGGCGGCAGCGGCCGGGAACCGACCGCCGTCCCAGCCGGCGGCGGCCGACCTCACCACCGGGAGCGCGGGCTGTGCGGACACCTCGACCCCGACGTACGTACGTTCGGCACCGACGCTGTCCGCGGTGCTGCGTGACCCGGACGGAGACCGCGTGAGCGCTCGGTTCGAGGTGTCCTGGACGGACGGCGCGGGCGAACGGCAGACGCGTACGGTGGAGACGACGGCCAAGGCCGGCGGCTCGACGTTCAGCTGGACCGTGCCGTCCGACATACCGGCCTTCACCGGGGTGACCTGGCGGGTGCGGGCGAACGACGGCACCGCGTGGGGCCCGTGGAGTTCCGACGGCGGCGGTGCGCCGTGCGCGTTCGTGTACGACGACGTGGCGCCCGCGGTGCCCACCGTCTCATCACCGGAGTACCCCGACGACGACCTGTGGCACGACGGGGTGGGCACCTACGGCACGTTCACCGTCGACTCCACGTCGGACGACACCGTGGCGTACCGCTACAGCTTCCTCGGCGGGGCGCAGCGGACCGTGGAACCGGAGGAGCCCGGCGGCCCGGTGGTACTGAGGCAGCTGATCGAGTCCGCCGGTCCCGGGCGGCTCTCGGTCCAGGCCGTCGACCGGGCGGGCAACGTGAGCGCGCGCTTCGACCACGGGTTCCTGGTGGCGTCCGGCCGTACGCCCGTCGCCGCGTGGAAGCTCGCCGACGCGGCCGGGGCCACCGAGGCGGCGGCCGGCGCGGGTGG
>NZ_JABTYA010000149.1:0-366 GCF_013302945.1 Streptomyces sp. 8P21H-1
TCGCACCACCGCCGAGCGGTCCCCGGGTCGCGTCACCACACATTCACCCGGGTACCCCGGATATGGGTCTCGTCCTCGAAGCGGCGGAGGAGTACCCTGGCCCCGTGAGCATGTGAGGGCATGGCTCGCACGACCTCTGCATCGGCGCTGAGACTCGCATCCTTCGTTCCGCGTCCGACCGGTACTGGAGTTCACGTGTCACTGACCGTCACGCCCTATGGCGTCCGCAAGTTCCGTTCCGAGCGCGCCACGCCCCGCATCCGCGAGGTCTACGACTCCACGTCGGGCTGGCGCGACAACCCCGAATCCGGGATGCGTCTCTCCGAGGAGTCGGCCAGGCAGCTGCAGCGCCGAGGCTTCACCTCG
>NZ_JABTYA010000150.1:0-2716 GCF_013302945.1 Streptomyces sp. 8P21H-1
CCCCGGCCGGCCGCGGCGGTGCCCCGGGCCGGACCAGCAACGCGACCATCCGTCGGGCGGGACCGCCGCCCGGCGTCTTCCGTGGAGGACCTCTTGACCACTCAGCTGACCCCGGCCCCCCGGCCGGCCGCGCTCCGGGCCGCGGCCGGTGAGGCGCCCGTGTTCGGGGGGAGTTCGCTCCTCACACAGATACGGATCCTGACCGGGCGGTCGCTGCGGGCCATGGTGACCGATCCGGGCATCGTCCTCTTCGGCCTGATCCAGCCGGTGGTCATCCTGTTCGTCCTGACGCAGGTGTTCAGCAAGATGGGCATGCCGCCGCACTTCCCGGAGGGCGTCACCTATCTCGACTACGTGCTGCCGGCCATCCTGGTGGACAACGCCGCCCAGTCGGCGATGCAGTCCGGGGTGGGCCTCGTGGAGGACCAGAAGAACGGCATGGTGGCCCGGCTGCGTTCCCTCCCGGTGCACCCGGGGGCGCTGCTGGCCGCGCGCAGCCTGGTCGGGCTGGTGCGCGCCACCGTGCAGGTGCTGATCATCATGGTGCTGGCGATCACCGTCCTGGGGTACTCGCCCAACGGCGGCGTGGCCGAGCTGGCGCTCTCGGCCGGGCTGACGGTCTTCATCAGCTTCTCGCTGGGCTGGGCGTTCATCGCGGCCGGCGCGTGGCTGCGGCGGGCGGAACCGCTCCAGAACCTCGCCCTGATCGTGATCTTCCCGCTGATGTTCGCCTCCAGCGCGTACGTGCCCGTCGCCGACCTGCCCGGCTGGCTGGCCGCGGTCGCGAACGTCAACCCGCTGACGTACGCCATCGACGCGAGCCGGGCGCTCGCGCTGGACGTGCCCGGACTGGATCACGCGATCCCGTCCGTGGTGATCAGCGCGGTGATCGCCGTGGTCGGCATGGTCGCCGCGCTGCGCGGTTTCCGCCGGCCCCTCTGACACCCGCACGGACTCCCCCCGCGTGCGGGCGGGGCAAGGCCCGTGGACGCCCACCCTTCGCGTCCGCGGGCCTTTGCCGTGTGCGGCCTCCGCCGTCCGCGGGTCTCCACCGCGCGGGCCTCCGTCATGTGCGGAGGCCCGCGCGGCCTTTTCGGGTGCGGGGCGGTGTGGTGCGGCTGACCGTGGGCCGTGGCTGGGCGCGCAGTTCCCCGCGCCCCCTGCGGGGCGGGGCTGTGTCCGTTGCGGGCGTGGGGAGTGGGGGAACGGGCACGGTGTGCCGGTCTTTCGGGGGTGCGCCCGTCGCCCGCCGTGGCGTGTGGGCGTGTCCCGTCGTGGGTTCTTACCGGCCGCGGTCGTCGGGGATACGGAAACGGGCTGCGGGCCCGGTGCCATCGGCACCGGGCCCGCAGTGAGGTCGGCCGGGGGGAGCGTCGCTCCCCCCGGGGTCAGGAGAGTCCGAGCTCGTTGTCGAGCATGTCGAACATGTCCTCGTCGGAGGCGGAGTCGAAGTCGAAGGACTCCTCCTCCGCCTTCTCGCCGGCCCCGGTGCCCGCCTCGGTCCGCAGCGACTGCCACTTGCTGCGGAGCACCTCCAGACGGCCTGCCACCTGGTCGAAGAGGGCGCCGAACTCCTCGGCACCGGTCTCGATGCCGTTCAGGCTCCGCTCCAGCTTGTCCAGTTCCGCCAGGACCGCCTCGGGTCCGTCGGCCGGGGCCGGGGCGACCTTGGCGTACAGGTGCGCGACGAGTTCGCTGGGCGTCGGGTAGTCGAACAGCAGGGTGGCCGGCAGCCGGACGCCGGTGAGGGCGCCGAGCCGGTTGCGCAGTTCCACCGACGTCAGCGAGTCGAAGCCCAGGTCCTGGAAGGCGCGGGTCGGCTCGACGTCGGCCAGGCCCGCGTGGCCCAGCACGGTCGCGATCTGACCGCGCACCAGTTCCAGGAGGACCTCCTGCCCCTCGGCGGGGGTGAGCCCGGTGAGCCGTCGCGTGAGGTCCGCCGCCGCCGCGGCACCACCGGCGGTGGCGGCGGTGGCGGTACGGCGTGCCGGGACCCGGATCAGCGACCGGAACAGCGGCGGCACCTCGCCCAGGGAGCGCAGGGCGCCCAGGTCCAGCCGTACCGGGAGGACGGCCGGAGCGGACCCGGCCGCGCCGGAACCGGTGACCGTGTCGAACAGGGCCAGGCCCTCCTCGGGGGTCATCGGCGGCATGCCCGCACGGGTCATCCGTGCGATGTCCGCCTCGGTCAGCTCGCCGGTCATGCCGCTCCCCCGGGTCCAGGGGCCCCAGGCCATCGACACCGCGGGCAGACCGCGGTCACGGCGGTGGCGGGCCAGCGCGTCGAGGAAGGCGTTCCCCGCCGCGTAGTTGGCCTGTCCGGCGCTGCCGAGCGTGCCGGCCACCGAGGAGAACAGGACGAAGGCGTCGAGCCCGAGGTCCGCGGTCGCCTCGTGCAGGTGCCAGGCGGCGTCCGCCTTGGGCCGCAGCACCGCGGCCAGCCGCTCCGGGGTGAGGGAGTCGACGACTCCGTCGTCCAGGACGCCGGCCGCGTGGATCACGGCGCGCAGCGGACGGTCGGCGGGAATGTCCGCCAGCAGGGCGTCCACGGCCGTCCGGTCGCCGACGTCGCAGGCCGCGACGGTGACGCGGGCGCCCGTCTCCTCCAGTTCGGCGGTGAGCTCCGCGACGCCCTCGGCGGCCGGACCGCGCCGGCTGACCAGGAGCAGGCTGCGTACGCCGTGTGTGCCGGCCAGGTGGCGGGCGACGGCGGCGC
>NZ_JABTYA010000150.1:2771-3021 GCF_013302945.1 Streptomyces sp. 8P21H-1
GCGGGCAGCCGCACCAGCCGGGGTGCCAGCAGCCGGCCCTCGCGCAGCGCGAGTTGCGGCTCGTCGGAGGCCGCCGCGGCCCGCAGGACCGTCTGCTCGTCCGGGGTCGCGGCCAGGTCGAGCAGGGCGAACCGGCCGGGGTGCTCCGCCTGGGCGGCGCGTACGAGTCCCCAGACCGCGGCCGCGGCCGGGTCGGTGCCGTCGGTCGCGCCACGGGTGACGACCAGCAGGCGGGAGGCGGCGAACCGCT
>NZ_JABTYA010000151.1:0-1160 GCF_013302945.1 Streptomyces sp. 8P21H-1
AGGTCGGTGCGCGGGCGGCGGGCGGGGGCGCCCGCCAGGGGCCACTGGGCGCGGCGGTGCAGGTCGTCCGCGAGGTGCACCAGCTGGCGGTTGCCGGAGAGTCCGAGGACGGCCGCGTGGAAGGCGCGGTCGGACTCGGCGTAGCGCGCGTGGTCGCCGGTGGCCGCCGCGGTCACCGTCGCCTCCGCCAGCGGGCGCAGCTCCGCCCAGCAGGGGGCGGCCACCGTACGGGTCAGCCGCAGCATCACCGGCATCTCGACGAGGGCCCGGATCTCGGCGAGCTCGGCCAGTTCCCGGGCTCCGCGCCGGATGACCCGGAAGCCCCGGTTCGGCACGACCTCCACCGCGCCCTCGTTCGCGAGTTGCTGCATGGCCTCGCGTACGGGGGTCGCCGACACGCCGAAGCGCTCGCCGAGCGCCGGGGCGGAGTAGACCTCGCCGGGGGCGAGGTCGCCGGTGACGAGGGCGGACCGCAGGGCGTCGAGGACCTGACCGCGGACGGAGGCCCGCTGGATCACGGGCCGCGGGACGACGGAGGCGAAGGCGGCACCGGCACCGGCACCGGCACCGAAGGACGGAGCCGGGGCGGGGACGGAGGCAGGGGCCGGGGCGGTGAAGGGCTCGCGGGTCCCGGGCACGCACTGCCCGTACGATGCGCCCAAGCCGTCGGGGGCACCCGGACCGTCGAGGACGCCCGGACCGTCGACGGCACCCGCGCCATTGAGAGCACCCAAGCCGTCGGGGGCACCCGGACCGTCGAGAGCGCCGGGGCCGTCGAGGGCACTCGGGCCGTCGAGGACGCCCGGGCCATCGTGGGCGCTCGGGCCGTCGGGGGCACTCAGGCCGTCAGGAGCACCCGGGGCGTCGAAGGTACTTGGGCCGGGGGGAACGCCCTGGTCGTCGGGGGTCCTGGGCGACTGCGGCTCCGGTACGTTCCCTGCATCCCCTGTATCCCCCACGTTCCCCGCGCCCCCGCGCGTCACCCGCGGCCGGGGCGGCCGGGGTATCGGTATCTCGCCGTGCGTGTGCTCGCCGCGTGCCGCCGGCCCGCCGGGGCCGGCAGAAGCCGCGGGAACCGCAGGACCCGCGGGGCTTGCAGGGCCTGGTTCGGAGATGTCGTCCCGCGCGCTCCGGTCGCGGCTCGCCGGGCGTTGCCGCGC
>NZ_JABTYA010000014.1:0-99 GCF_013302945.1 Streptomyces sp. 8P21H-1
CCGCCCGAAACCGGGCGCCGGTCCGTTACCGGGCGCCGGTCTGTTACCGGGCGTCGGCCCGAAACCGGGTGCGGGCCCGCAACTGGGCGCCCGCCTGCT
>NZ_JABTYA010000014.1:246-455 GCF_013302945.1 Streptomyces sp. 8P21H-1
CTCCGGCCTGCTACCGGGCTCCCGCCCGAAACCGGGCTCCCGCCCGAAACCGGGTGTGGGCCCGCAACTGGGCGCCCGCCCGTCACCGGCCGTCGGCCTGTCACCGGCCGCCGGTCCGTCACCGGGCTCCCGCCTGTTACTGGGCGCCAGCCCGTCACTGGGCTCCGCCGCCCGTTACCGGGCGACGGCCCGCCACCGGCGCCGGTTCG
>NZ_JABTYA010000152.1:0-1502 GCF_013302945.1 Streptomyces sp. 8P21H-1
GCATGTGCGCGCGATGGGCAGCGACGTGAAGGCTGGCGACCGGGCCCTGTCCGCGGGCACCGTCCTCGGCCCGCCGCAGATCGGCCTGCTCGCCGCGATCGGCCGCGGGACCGTCCGCGTACGGCCGCGCCCGCGCGTGGTGGTCATGTCCACCGGCAGCGAACTGGTCCAGCCCGACGGCACGTTGGAGAGCGGTCAGATCTACGACTCCAACAGCTTCGCGCTGTGCGCCGCGGCCCGCGACGCCGGGGCGATCGCCTACCGGGTGGGCGCGGTCACCGACGACGCCGAGACGCTCCGCGCCACCATCGAGGACCAGCTCATCCGCGCCGACCTCCTGGTCACCACGGGCGGCGTCAGCGTCGGCGCGTACGACGTCGTCAAGGAGGCGCTCTCCTCGGTCGGCGACGAGGACGAGGCGGGCGGCGGCATCGAGTTCCGCAAGCTCGCCATGCAGCCCGGCAAGCCGCAGGGCTTCGGCTCCATCGGCCCCGACCACACCCCGCTGCTCGCCCTCCCGGGCAACCCCGTCTCCTCGTACGTGTCCTTCGAGCTGTTCGTGCGCCCCGCGATCCGCACGTTGATGGGCGTGGCGGACGTCCACCGGCCCACCGGCCGGGCGACGCTGCGTACGGAGAAGGCCCTCACCTCACCCGCCGGCCGGCGTCAGTTCCTGCGCGGCCGGTACGAGGACGGGGAGGTGACGCCCGTCGGCGGCGCCGGGTCCCACCTCGTCGCGGCCCTCGCGCACGCGGACGCGCTGATCGTCGTCCCGGAGGCCGTCGAGTCCCTGGAGCCCGGCACCGAGGTGGACGTGGTCCGCCTCGGCCGGTAGGCCGAGGGCCCCCGGCCCGGGGGTGGGGGAGTACCGTGTCGCGCACGACAGGCACGACCGGGAGCGCCGCCACAGCATGAGTACGCAGGACCGACTGACCCACATCGACGAGGCGGGTGCCGCCCGCATGGTCGACGTGTCCGAGAAGGACGTGACCGCACGCACCGCGCGCGCGAGCGGTCGCGTCCTCGTCTCGCCCCGTGTGATCGAGCTGCTGCGCGGCGAGGGGGTGCCCAAGGGCGACGCCCTGGCCACCGCGCGCATCGCGGGCATCATGGGCGCCAAACGCACACCGGATCTGATTCCGCTCTGCCACCCGTTGTCGGTGTCGGGTGTCGAGCTCGACCTGGCGGTCGCGGACGACGCCGTCGAGATCCTGGCCACCGTGCGGACCACCGACCGCACGGGCGTCGAGATGGAGGCCCTCACCGCGGTCACCGTGGCGGCCCTGACCGTGATCGACATGGTCAAGGCGGTCGACAAGGGGGCGGTGATCACGGACGTGCGCGTGGAGGAGAAGACGGGCGGCAAGTCGGGCGACTGGAGCCGCACGTGACGACCCCGCAGCCCGGACCGCAGGCCGCCTCTGCCGGGTCGCCGACCGCCCTGGCCGGGCAGTCGGCTGCCCTCGGCGGACCGCCGATCGCCCTCGCCGGGTCGCCGGCCG
>NZ_JABTYA010000153.1:0-902 GCF_013302945.1 Streptomyces sp. 8P21H-1
GTCGTCCCCGCCCCCGCCGCCCGGTCCGCCGCAGCCGGCGAGCAGCACGGCGCAGCCCGCCACGGCGCCCGCCAGCCGTATCCCGCTCTTCCCCATGGTCCCCATGGCCACGTCAACCCCGACCGCATCGTGAGACAACAACCTGCACATGATGCGCCGGGAAGAGGCCATAAGTCATCAGAGGTGGCCGTCTTGTGTCCGTTACGAGCTGTTGCTGTTCGAGCGGCCGAAGAACTCGATCTCCGCGATGGCCACCTGCTTCTTGGCGTCGGCGGCGTAGGCCGAGCGCAGGACGAACCGCACCGCGACGACCTCTCCCACCCGGAACTTGCGGCGCTGGCCGCCCGCGCTCTGGTCGAGGTTGATGGTCCGGGTGCTCTTCTTCCCGTCGGCGGTGGTGATCTGCGCCTCGATGCGGTGCGGGAGGGCCGACTTCTGGAGCTGGTCCACCTTGGTCGAGGTGCCGGAAGTGATGATCAGGTCCAGCAGGCGGGTCGGCTGGTCGAAGCGGGCCTCCACCCACTCGCCCTCACCGGCCTGTGAGATCCCCGGGCCCCACCAGGTGTTGCTGAGCTTGTCGAAGGCGAGCTGCGGGCTGTGGCCGGGGTAGGAGCGCGACGCCCTGACGCTGGTCGGGCCGACCGGCGCGCGCTTGGCGAAGTGGTCGCGGGTCGCGTCGACGCCGTCGTCGATGTGGACGACGAGGGTGATGATCAGGCCCAGTACGACGGCTCCGACGATCCAGTTCATGAGGCGTCCGAAGCCGCGGCGCAGGCGGGGGCGGTCGCCCGCCCACGGGGTCTCCCCGCTGCGGAGGTCCAGCAGGCGGCGCCACCAGGTCTGCCGCTCGGGCGGGCGCGGGCCGCCCTCCATCGGCATGGCGCAGCGCCCGCAGAAGTGGC
>NZ_JABTYA010000154.1:0-163 GCF_013302945.1 Streptomyces sp. 8P21H-1
CAAATGAAGTCAGAAATTGTTGAAATTTTGTGATGTGCCTTTGAATGGTGCATTTTGAACACACAAAAAGTATGGAGTTCAAATAAGTTCAAAAAAATGAAATCCCTTTGTAAGAGATGAGTTCTCGTTCGAAACCCTGATACTTCGAGAGAGATTGTCCGTT
>NZ_JABTYA010000154.1:190-349 GCF_013302945.1 Streptomyces sp. 8P21H-1
TCCGTTTTGTACACGAAGTGCATCCAGTTTTTGTCGTAGCCCTCTCAACTTTTTAACACATGCTATGTGGGTGAAATGATGATAGCATGCCAACTTTCAACATTTTCAGAGTTCATTTGTAGTGCTTTTCAATTTCAGGGTCAACTAGCTCAAAAAAAA
>NZ_JABTYA010000155.1:0-163 GCF_013302945.1 Streptomyces sp. 8P21H-1
CGGACGCCGGTCGCCGGACGTCGGCAGCCGGGCGGCGAAGAGCCGGGGCCGGACGCCGGCAGCCAGCAGCCGGGCGGCGGACGGCGGAGAGCCGGAACAGCCGGACGGCAGGCGGCGAGGAACCGTCAGCCGTCAGCCGTCAGCCGTCAGCCGTCAGCCGTCA
>NZ_JABTYA010000155.1:247-513 GCF_013302945.1 Streptomyces sp. 8P21H-1
GTGATCGGTGGTTGGTGGTCGGTGGTGCGCGGCGGGCGGCCGGTGGCCGGACGGCGAAGAGCCGGAACAGCCGGATGACAGCCGGGGGACAGTCAGCCGGTAGCCGGTAGCCGGTAGCCGGTAGCCGGTAGCCGGNGCGGCGAGGGGCTAGGGGACAGTCAGCCGGTGGCCGGTGGCCGGTGGCCGGTGGCCGGACGGTGCGCGGCGCCCGGCGAGGAGCCGGGGTAGTCGGTCGGTGGCCGGGGCGTCTGCGGTCGGCGGCGGGG
>NZ_JABTYA010000156.1:0-163 GCF_013302945.1 Streptomyces sp. 8P21H-1
GACGGGGCGGCCGGCCGCCGGGTCGGCGACGCGGCACCCGCCGTACGCCGTGCCCTGCGCGCCGGGGCCGGACTGCTCGCCTCGGAGCAGCTCGGCCTCGCCGAGTGGTCTCTGACGGAGACCGTCCGCTACCTCAAGGAGCGCAAGCAGTTCAACCGTCCGG
>NZ_JABTYA010000156.1:255-407 GCF_013302945.1 Streptomyces sp. 8P21H-1
GCTCAAGCACCGGCTCGCCCAGCTGTGGCTGGAGACCGTCAACGCGCGCGCCGCGGCCCGCAACGCGGCCGACGCGCTCGCCACCGGCAGCGCGGACACGGACGTGGCGGTCGCCCTCGCCCAGGCGTACGCGGCGCCGGTCGCCGTCCACG
>NZ_JABTYA010000157.1:0-1326 GCF_013302945.1 Streptomyces sp. 8P21H-1
CGCAGCGCCGTGGGCGCGGGTCTGCGCCGCGCCCGGGACATGCTCGACTACGGGGACGCGACCACCGTCGCGGCCGTCCTCGGCTGCGGGCGGCGCACGACCGCGCACGACACGGTGCCGTTCGCGCTCTGGTCGGCGGCGCGTGCCCTCGGCGACTACGAGAAGGCTTTTTGGACGACCGTCCAGGTGGGCGGCGACACGGACACGACCTGCGCCATCGTCGGGGGCGTCGTGGCCGCCGCGGGGGAGGCGGGGACACCGCCCGCGGAGTGGCTGGAACGGACCGAGGCGCTGCCGGAATGGCTGGCGACGGGGGCGGTCCGGTAGGCCTCGGTGTCGATGCCACAGGTGAGGCGACCCGGTCGGGTGGGTGTCCGCTTTTTCCCGCTCCGCGTGTCGATCACTGTCACAGCCCTGCCACAGCTCTGCCGCAGAGGGACGGTGACCCGCTGCGCGGAGTGTGCCCCGGTTAACCTTTCCGCCACGCCGCTCGTTGATCATTTCGGGCCGGCGCCGACGAGGAACCGGCTCCCGGCCTTTCCGCAGCCCCGCGCTGTGTGCTGCCCGGACCGGTCGGGAGGGGGTCCCGTGTCCGACGAACCGTCCGAGACCGAGCCGAGAGCACCGGAGAAGGCCGTTCCGGCGGCACGCCCTGGCGGCGGGGGCGGGGGTACGACGCGCTCGCGCGCGGACGGGAACCGGACCGGAGGCGGCAGCCCGGCCGGAGGTGGGAGCCCGGCCGGAGGGGGCAGCGAGGGCCGCGTCGCTGTCGGCGAGAGGGAGAACGAGGAGGATGGCAAGGGGGACGGCAAGGGGGACGGCGGAGGCGCGGGTCGGCAGGGTCCCGCCGTCGAGTCCTGGTTCGCCGACGTCCGGGCCGGGACCCCGGCGCCCGTCCGTACCGGGACTCTCTGGGCCGCCCTGGTCACCGGCCTGCTCAGCATGTTCCTGCTCGGGGACGGCTTGGCGCTCAACCTCCTGCTGGTCGCGATCCCGATCACGCTCGGTGCGTACTTCGCGGCCGACCGGGCGGGCCGGCGCCCGCGGCCCTGGACGCTGGTGTGGGGCACCGGGGCACTCGCCCTGCTGATCGTCCCGGCGCTGCGCGACGCCGGGTGGCCGTCGTTCCTGGCCGTCGTCGCGGCCTTGGCGGTGGGTTCGCTCGCGCTGCACGGCGGCCGCACCTGGACCGGAATGCTGTTCGGCCCGATCGGCCTCTACGCCTCGCTGGTCACCGGTCCGGGCTGGGGCTGGCGGGGCCTGCGCGAGCGGTCCGGCGGCGCCCGCGGCACCATGGGCCCGCTGCTGCGCGCGAGCGCGGTGGCC
>NZ_JABTYA010000158.1:0-4706 GCF_013302945.1 Streptomyces sp. 8P21H-1
GGCACCGGACACCCCGCCCGGCCCGCCGTCGCCCCCGCCGAACGGCCCGCCCGCATCCCGCTCTCACCGGCCCAGCGCCGCCTGTGGCTGGTCGAACGGATCACCGGCAGCGGGGTCGCGTACAACTTCCCGCTGGTCTTCCGGCTGCGCGGCGCGCTCGACCTCGACGCGCTGCGCACCGCCCTGCACGACGTGGCGGAGCGGCACGAGGCGCTGCGCACGGTCTTCCCCGAGCACGACGGAGAGCCGTACCAGCACATCCTGCCCGCCGCGGAGGCCGCGCCGCCCTTCACCGTGACGGACTGCGCCGAGGACGAGCTGGCCGGACCCGTCGAGGCGGCCCAGCGCCGCCCTTTCGACCTGGCCCGCGAACTCCCGCTGCGCTGCGAGGTGTTCAGGACCGGTCCGGCCGACCACGTGGTGGCCGTCGTGCTGCACCACATCACCACCGACGAGTGGTCCGACCGGCCGTTCCTGGCCGACCTGGACCGCGCGTACGCGGCACGGGCGGCGGGTACGGAACCGGACCTGACCCCCCTGCCCGTCCAGTACGCCGACCACACCCTCTGGCAGGACCGCCTGCTCGGCCAGGTCGGCGAGCGGCAGCTCGCGTACTGGAGCGAGGCGCTGCGCGACCTCCCGGAGGAGCTCGTGCTGCCCCTCGACCGCCCCCGCCCGGACGCGCCGACCGGCCGGGGCGGCAAGGTGCGCCTCCATCTGCCCGCCGCCACCGGCCGGGCCCTGCGCGACCTGTCCGCCGCCACCGGCACCAGCATGTTCATGCTGTTCCAGGCAGCCACCGCGGCCCTGCTGCACCGGCTCGGCGCGGGCGACGACATCCCGCTCGGGGCGCCCGTCGCGGGCCGCACCGACGACGCGCTCGACGACCTGGTCGGCTTCTTCGTCAACACCCTCGTCCTGCGCACCGACCTGACCGGCCGGCCCACCTTCCGCGAACTCCTGGCCCGGGTGCGGGAGACGGCCCTGGAGGCGTTCGCGCACCAGGACCTGCCCTTCGACCGGGTGGTGGAGGCCCTCAACCCGGTGCGGACGGCCGGCCGCAACCCGCTCTTCCAGGTCATGATCGGCTACCACCACCGGCCGGACGGCGACCCCGACGTGCTCGGCCTGCCCACCGAGTGGTTCGACATGGACACCGGGCAGGCCAAGTTCGACCTGCACTTCACCTTCGTGGACGAGACGTCCGCGGGCGGGGCGGACCGGCTGGTCCTGCTCCTGGAGTACGCGGCCGACCGGTGCGACGAGGAGACGGCACGGCGCCTCACCCGCCGCATGCTCCGGCTCCTGGAGCAGGCGACCGCCGCGCCGGACCGGCCGGTGCGGGACCTGGACGTCCTCGACGCGTCCGAACGCGCTCTCGTGCTCACGGACTGGAACGACACGTCCCACCCCACGGACGCGACGACCCTCCCCGAGCTGTTCCGCGCCCAGGTGGCCCGCACGCCCGGCGCCCCGGCCCTGGTCTTCGGGGAGGAGCGCCTGACCTACGCGGAGCTGGACGCCCGCGTCGAGCACACCGCACGGGTGCTGGCCGGGGCGGGCGTGGGCCCGGAGACGACGGTGGCCGTGGCCCTGCCGCGCTCGGCCGACCTCGTGGTGGCCCTGCTGGCGGTGCACCGCGCGGGCGGCGCCTACCTCCCGCTGGACACCGGCCTCCCCGCGGAACGCCTCGCGTTCATGCTGGAGGACACCCGCCCACTGCACGTGGTCCGCGACGCCCTCCCGGAGGGCGGGTACGGCGAACTGCCGCGCTCCTACGACCCGTCGAGCCCGGCGTACGTCATCTACACCTCCGGCTCCACGGGCCGCCCCAAGGGCGTGGTCGTCCCGCACACGGGCATCGTCAACCGCCTGCTGTGGATGCAGGACGCCTACGGCCTGGACGCCGGGGACCGGGTGCTCCAGAAGACGCCCGCCGGCTTCGACGTCTCCGTGTGGGAGTTCTTCTGGCCGCTGATCACCGGGGCGGCCCTGGTGGTCGCAGAACCGGAAGGCCACAAGGACCCCCGCTACCTCGCCGAGCTGATCCGGCGGGAGGCCGTCACCACCGCGCACTTCGTGCCCTCGATGCTCCAGCTCTTCCTGGAGGAGCCGGCCGCCGCCGGATGCACCGGCCTGCGCCGCGTGCTGTGCAGCGGCGAGGCCCTGCCCGCGCCGCTCGCCGAGCGCTTCCACCGCACGCTCGCCCCCGTCGAGCTGCACAACCTGTACGGTCCCACCGAGGCGTCCGTCGACGTCACCGCCGTCCGGGTGCGTCCCGGCGCCGCGCCGGTGACCATCGGCCGGCCGGTGTGGAACACCCGCGTGTACGTCCTGGACGCCGCGCTGCGGCCGGTGCCCCCGGGCGTCGCGGGAGAGCTGTACCTCGCGGGCGCCCAGCTCGCCCGCGGCTACCTCGGCCGGCCGGGACTGACCGCCGGGCGGTTCGTCGCCGACCCGTACGGCGGGCCGGGCGAGCGCATGTACCGCACGGGCGACCTCGCCCGCTGGACGTCCGGCGGCGAGGTCGAGTACCTGGGCCGCACCGACGACCAGGTCAAGATCCGCGGCTTCCGGGTCGAACCCGGCGAGGTCGAGGCCGTACTGGCACGGCACGACACCGTCGCCCGCGCCGTCGTGACCGCGCACGGCCAGCGGCTCGTGGCGTACGTCGTCCCGGCCGCCGGACGTGTCACCGACGGCGCGGAGCTGCACCGCCACACCGCGGCCGAACTGCCCGAACACATGGTCCCCGCGGCCTTCACCACCCTCGGCGCCCTGCCGCTGACCCCCAGCGGCAAACTCGACCGCAGGGCGCTGCCCGCGCCCGACTTCGCCGCGGAGACCACCGCCACCCTGCCGCGCACCCCGCGCGAGGAGATCCTGTGCGGTCTGTTCGCCGAGGTCCTCGGCCTCGGACGGGTCGGCGTCCACGACGACTTCTTCGCCCTCGGCGGCCACTCCCTGGTCGCCATGCGGCTGGCCGCCCGCGTGCGGACCGCCCTGCGCACCGACGTGTCCCTGCGGACGCTCTTCGAGGCGCCCACGGCCGCCCGGCTCGCCGAACGCCTCGGCGAGGGCACCGGGCACGCCGGTGACCCGCTGCCCGTCCTCGCGCCCGCGGAGCGGCCCGAGCGCCTGCCGCTCTCCTTCGCCCAGCAGCGGCTGTGGGTGCTGTACCGGGTCGAGGGCCCCAGTTCCACGTACAACATCCCGCTCGCCTGGCGGCTCACCGGGCCGCTCGACGCCGACGCGCTGCAACTGGCGGTCGACGACCTGGTGGCCCGCCACGAACCGCTGCGCACCGTCTTCCCGGAGGACGGGGACGACGGGCGCGCGTACCAGCGGATCCTGACGCCGGAGGAGGCGCACGCCCCGGTGCGCACCGCCGCCGTCGCCGACGGGGAGGAGCTGGCCGGGCGGCTCGCGGAGGCCGCCGGGTACGGCTTCGCGCTGGACCGCGAACCGCCGCTGCGGGTCCACCTCTTCCGCACCGGCGAGGACACCCACGTCCTGCTGCTCCTGCTCCACCACATCGCGGGCGACGAGTGGTCCGACCGGCCGCTCACCCGGGACCTCACCGAGGCCTACACGGCGCGCGCGGCGGGCCGCGCGCCGGACAGGGCACCGCTGCCCGTCCAGTACGCCGACTACGGCCTCTGGCAGCGTGCGGTGCTCGGCGACGAGAAGGACCCGCGCAGCCTCGCCGCCCGCCAACTGGCCTTCTGGAAGCAGGCGCTGCACGACCTGCCCGAAGAGCTCGCGCTGCCCGCCGACCGGCCGCGCCCGCTGGAGGCGAGCCACCGCGGCGGCGCCGTCGACATGTCCCTGGACGCGGAACTGGCGGCGGGGCTGCGCGAACTGGCCCGCTCGGGCGACGTCAGTGTGTTCATGGTCGTCCAGGCGGCGGTGGCCGCGCTGCTGACCCGGCTCGGCGCGGGCACCGACATCCCGCTCGGCAGCCCCATCGCCGGACGCACCGAGGAGGTCCTGGAGGACCTGGTCGGGTTCTTCCTCAACACCCTGGTGCTGCGCACCGACACCTCAGGCGACCCGGCGTTCCGCGACCTCCTCGCCCGGGTGCGGGAGACCGACCTGGCCGCCTTCGACCACCAGGACGTGCCCTTCGAACGGGTGGTGGACGTCCTCAACCCGGCCCGTTCGCTCTCCCGGCACCCGCTCTTCCAGGTCATGGTCGTGTACCTGGCCGCAGGCGGCGACGGAGACTTCCTCACCGGCCTCGACGCGCGGCGCGAGGACGTCGGCGCGACCGGCGCCAAGTTCGACCTCTCCTTCGACTTCGTGGAACGCGCCGGCGGGGACGGGGTCGACGGCGTGCTGGAGTACAGCACCGACCTGTTCGACCACGCCACCGCCGAGGCGATCGCCGCACGGCTCGTACGGCTGCTGCGGGCCGTGGTCACCGCCCCGGAGACCCCCATCGGCCGGATCGACATCCTCGGCGACGCGGAACGCCGGCGCATCCTCACCGGGTGGAACGGCCGGCCGCCGCTGGCCGCGCCGACCACCGTGCCCGCCCTCTTCGAACGGCAGGCCGCGCTCTCCCCGGACGCCCCGGCCGTAGCGTCCGACGGCCTGGAGCTGACGTACGCACAGCTCGGCGCCGAGGCGAACCGGCTCGCCCGGCTGCTCGTCGCCCGCGGCGCGGGACCCGAGCGGCTCGTGGCGCTGGCCCTGCCCCGCAC
>NZ_JABTYA010000159.1:0-994 GCF_013302945.1 Streptomyces sp. 8P21H-1
CGCCGGGGCCCGCCCGGGCTCGCACCCGGGTACGCGCCCGGGTACGGGGCGCCCGGCGGATGGGCCGGGGGACCCCATGCGACGGCCGACTCCGCGGGGCGCGTCCGGTCCGTCCATGTCCTGCCGTCCCACCAGCGCTGTGTGGCGGGACCGTCACTTTTCTGCCCGGGATCGGGGTACCAGCCGGGAGGAGTCGCCTGCGTCATGGGTCCACCGTATGAGGCGCGGGTGAAAGCCGGATGAGAGGATCCCGGTTCGGGTCACTCCAGCACCAGGCGCACCGGCTGTTCCGCCCCCCGGGGCAGCGGCGGGAAACCGCTCCGCCCCGGTGTGAGCGAGCCCAGCACACTGGCGTGCCGGGCGCCGGTGCTCCTCGGGTCGGTGCCCGCGAGCCCGTGCAGGGTCAGGAACCCGAGGACGGCGAAGGCGTACGCCTCCTTGGCCGCCGCGGGCAGGCCGAGGTCGTCGGAGAGGCGCAGCGCGACCCCCGGCAGCTCGGCGTCCAGCATCGCCATCAGGACGGGGTTGCGCGTCCCGCCGCCCGAGGCGATCACCTCGGTGGCGCGCAGCGGACGGACGGCGTCCGCCACCGTCCGCGCGGTGAGCAGGGTGAGCGTCGCGATCACGTCCTCGGCGGGCAGCGCGGGGAAGTCCGCCAGCGCCGCGCGCAGGTAGCCCTCGTGGAACAGCTCCTTGCCGGTCGTCCTGGGCGCGGGCCGCGCGTAGTACGGCTCGTCGAGCAGGTGCCGCAGCAGCGGTTCGTGCACGGTGCCGCGGGCGGCCAGCGCACCGTCCTCGTCGAAGTCGCGGCCGGTGCAGCGGCGTACGGCCGCGTCGACGAGGGCGCCCGCGGGCCCGGTGTCGAAGGCGGTGCCGTCGGGCGCGGTGAGGTTGGCGATGCCGCCGAGGTTCAGCGCGACCGGGGTGCCCGGCCTCCCGCGCAGCCACAGGAGGTCGACCAGGCTCACCAGCGGCGCGCCCTGGCCGCCCGCGG
>NZ_JABTYA010000160.1:0-164 GCF_013302945.1 Streptomyces sp. 8P21H-1
CGGTGCCGGCCGTGCCGGGCCCGGCCCACAGGGTGGTGTCCTGGTCGAGCGGGACGCCCCGGCCCGCGGACTCCCGTACGGAGCGGGGTGCCGGGATCACCCCGGGCGGGGCCGGGGCGTCCGGCGCCGGATCCGCCACCCCCCGGTCGCTCGGCGCCGCACCG
>NZ_JABTYA010000160.1:320-2294 GCF_013302945.1 Streptomyces sp. 8P21H-1
TCGTTCGGGGTCGCGTCGTTCGAAGTCACGTCAGTCCTTCACCGCGCCGCCCAGCCCGGAGACCAGGCGCCGCTGTACGAGTACGAAGAAGATCAGCACCGGGATCGTCATCACCGTGGAACCGGCCATGACGCCGCCCCAGTCCGGGTCGTCGGGCTTGTAGAAGACGAGGAGTGCCATCGGCAGTGTGGACTGCGAGGTGTCGCTGATGATGAAGGACTTGGCGAACAGGAAGTCGTTCCAGGCGGAGATGAAGGAGAACACGCTGGTGGCGACGAGTCCCGGCAGGACCAGCGGGAAGAGGATCTGCCACAGGAACCGCGTCCTGCTCGCCCCGTCGATGTAGGCGGCCTCCTCCAGCGCCTCGGGGACGGCCTTCACGAAGCCCCGCAGCATCCAGATCGCGAAGGGCAGCGAGAAGGCGATGTGCGGCAGGATCAGCGCGCCCAGCGTGTTGAGCTGCCCGAAGTCCCGCATCTGGAAGAAGAGGGGGATCGTCAGGGCCTCGATGGGCACCATCTGCGCGATCAGGAACATGATCAGCAGGGTGGTCCGGAACCGGAAGCGGAACCGTGTCACGGCGGTCGCCGCGAGAAACGCGATGAGCGCCGAGACGGCGACCACGGAGACGGCCACGACGAGGCTGTTGAGGAAGTACCGGCCGAATTCCTGCTGTTCGAAGACGCGCCGGAAGGAATCCAGGGTCGGGGAGAGCGTCCAGGGCCGCGGCCGGGTCGACTCGATCTCCCCGGCCGGCTTGAAGGCGCTGAGCACCATCCAGTAGAGGGGAAATGCGACCAGGGCCGCGATCAGCAGTGCCGAGACCTCGGCGGCCAGCCGCCACGGCCGCCGCACGGACCGGCGTACGAGATTGCGTACGGGATTCCACACGGGATTGCGTACGGGATTCCGCGCGGACCGGTGTACGGGATTCTTCGCGGATCCCGGCGGCCGTACGGAATTTCGCGCTTCCGGTGAAGTCGTCGCCGGCGCGGAATGTCCGGACGTCACGGAACTCACAGCTCTTCCCCCTGCCTTCGCAGCAGCCTCAGATAAACGAGCGTGACCGCCAGCAGGATCAGCAGCATCACCACTCCGATCGCCGACCCGAGGCTGTACTGGGAGGACGCGAAGGCCTTCTGGTAGGCGTACACGTTCAGGACGAGGTTCTGGCCGGCGATGCCGCCGCCGTTCGTCATGACGTAGATCTGCGTGAAGACCTTGAAGTCCCAGATGACCGACTGGATGGTGACGACCACGAGGATCGGGCGGAGCATCGGCGCCAGCACCGAGCGCCAGATCCGCCACTGGGAGGCCCCGTCGAGGGACGCGGCCTCCAGGACCTCGGAGGGCACGGCGCGGATCCCGGCGTACACCGTGACCATCACGAACGGGAAGGAGCACCACACCACTTCGAGCAGGACGAGGGCGAAGGCACTGTAGCGGTCGTACGTCCACGAGTGGTCGCCGAGGCCGAGGACGCGGTTGACCGGCCCGAAGTCGGGGTCGAACAGGAGCAGCCACACCGTCGACCCGGTGACCGCGGGAGTCGCCCAGGCGCCGAGCGCGGCCAGCATCAGGGCGAGCCGCGGCACGGCACGGACACGTGTCAGGAGGACGGCCAGCGCACAGCCGACCGCCAGGGTCGACACGACGCACGCCGCCGCGAAGACCACGGTGGCCAGCAGCACCTGCCAGAACTGCTCGTCGCGGAAGAGCGTCGCGTAGTTGCCCAGGCCCTGGAAGGTGGTCGGCTGCCCGCCGCTGACCTGGGCCTGCGTGTACTCCAGGAGCGAGATCAGGCCGAGCTGGTAGACGGGGTAGACGAGCAGCCCGCCGATGACGACGAGGGCGGGGGCGAGATAGAGCCAGGGCGTCCAGCCGCCGCGGGCGAGCGGGGACCTGCGTCCCGGCCCGCCGCGGCCCGTCCGGGTCCCCCGGCGGGCGGTCCCGGACGGCGGGCTCCCCACCGGT
>NZ_JABTYA010000161.1:0-863 GCF_013302945.1 Streptomyces sp. 8P21H-1
TTCGTCCTCTTCTCCTCGGTGGCGGGGACGTTCGGCAGCGCCGGACAGGGTGCCTACGCGGCGGGCAACAGCTTCCTCGACGCCCTGGCCGTCCACCGCCGCTCCCTCGGCCTGCCTGCCACCTCCCTGGTGTGGGGTCCGTGGGCGCAGGACGCCGGGATGACGGAGGGACTGTCGGAGACGGACCGGCGGCGTATCGCGCGGTCGGGCCTGCCGGCGGTCACGGCGGAGCAGGGCACGGCGCTGTTCGACGCCGCTCTTGCCTCCGGCGAGCCGGTGCTCCTCCCCGTACGCCTCGACTTCCCGGCTCTGCGGGCCCAGGGCGAGATACCGCCACTGCTGCGCGGTCTGATCCGTACCCCCGCCCGCCGGAGCGTCACGGCGGTCGACTCCGCCACGGCCTCGGGCCTGGCCGCACGTCTTGCCGGGCTCGACGAGGTCGAGCGGCGTGAGACCGTACTGGACCTGGTGCGTGGTCAGATCGCGGTGGTCCTCGGCCACGCGGGCGCGCAGACCGTCAACCCCGACCGGGCGTTCCAGGACCTTGGGTTCGACTCGCTGACGGCGGTGGAGCTGCGCAACCGGCTGGGCAAGGCCACCGGTCTGCGACTGCCCGCGACGGTCGTCTTCGACTACCCGACCGCCGCCCTCCTCGCCGACCACCTGCTGGACAGCGTCCTCGGTACCGAGTCGGCGGCGGTGGTGCCGGTGGCGGTGCTGCCGTCGGTGGCGGACGATCCGGTGGTCATCGTGGGGATGGCGTGCCGTTATCCGGGTGGGGTGTCCTCGCCGGAGGACCTGTGGCGGGTGGTGTCCGAGGGTGTGGACGCCGTCACCGAGTTCCCGTCGGACCGTGGCTGGGA
>NZ_JABTYA010000161.1:968-1317 GCF_013302945.1 Streptomyces sp. 8P21H-1
GCATCCTGACCGGCGAGCAGTACGAGGGATACCGGGGCAACGGCAGCGCCGGCAGCATCGCGTCCGGCCGCGTGTCCTACACGTTCGGCTTCGAGGGCCCGGCGGTCACCGTGGACACGGCGTGCTCGTCGTCGCTCGTCGCCATGCACTGGGCGGCGCAGGCGCTGCGCTCGGGCGAGTGCTCACTCGCCGTCGCCGGTGGCGTCACCGTCATGGCCACACCCACCGCCTTCGTCGAGTTCTCCCGCCAGGGCGCCCTCTCGCCGGACAGCCGCTGCAAGGCGTTCTCGGACTCCGCGGACGGTGCCGGCTGGTCCGAGGGCGTGGGCATGGTGGTGCTGGAGCGTTT
>NZ_JABTYA010000161.1:1418-1523 GCF_013302945.1 Streptomyces sp. 8P21H-1
TGATGAGGCGCAGCCGTTGTGGCTGGGTTCGGTGAAGTCGAATCTGGGTCATACGCAGGCCGCCGCGGGTGTGGCGGGTGTGATCAAGATGGTGATGGCGATGCG
>NZ_JABTYA010000161.1:1631-1771 GCF_013302945.1 Streptomyces sp. 8P21H-1
ATCACCGAACCCGTTGACGCGGAAAGTGAAGACTCGCTGATCGAGCCGACTGTCGTGCCTTGGGTGCTGTCCGGCCGTACGCAGGACGCTCTGCGCGCACAGGCCGCCCGTCTGCGGGAGTTCGTCGGGTCCGGTTCGGT
>NZ_JABTYA010000161.1:1889-1967 GCF_013302945.1 Streptomyces sp. 8P21H-1
CGCTGCGGCCCATGTCGCCGGGGTGCTCTCGCTGGGCGACGCCTGTGCCCTGGTCGCCGCGCGTGGCCGGCTGATGCA
>NZ_JABTYA010000161.1:2097-2979 GCF_013302945.1 Streptomyces sp. 8P21H-1
GCTGCCGGTGGTCTCCAACGTGACCGGCCGGATCGCGCAGGCCGATGAACTGACCTCCCCGGACTACTGGGTGACCCACGTCCGGGAGGCCGTGCGTTTCGACGACGGTGTGCGGGCTCTGGTGGAGCAGGGGGTGTCCCGTTTCCTGGAGCTGGGTCCTGACGGTGTGCTGAGTGGTATGGCGCGTGAGAGCGCGGGCGAGGACGCGGTCCTGGTTGCGCTGCTGCGCAAGGACCGTGACGAGGAGGGCACGGCGCGGGCCGCGCTGGGCCGGCTGCACACCACCGGTGTGAGCGTGGACTGGTCCGCCGTCCTCGACGGCACCGGCGCCCGTGCCGTCGACCTGCCCACCTACGCCTTCCAGCGGCAGCGCTACTGGCCCGAGACGACCGCTGTCACGGCGGCGGACCCGAGGTCCGCCGGTGTGGACGCGGCGGAGCACCCGTTGCTGGGTGCGGTGGTGTCGCTGCCTGATTCCGGTGGTGTGGTGCTGACGGGCAGGCTGTCGGTGGAGACCCAGCCGTGGCTCGCCGACCACGTGGTCCTCGGCCGGATCCTGCTGCCCGGTACGGGCCTGGTGGAGATGGCTCTCGCGGCCGGTGAGACGGCAGGGTGCGCCACCCTGGAGGAGCTGACCCTGGCGGCGCCCCTGGTGTTGCCCGAGAACGGCGCTCTTCAGGTGCGGGTCGTCGTGGGCCCGCACACCGATGCGCGTCGTACGGTCGCCGTCTACTCCCGTCCCGAGAACGCCGGCGACTTCCCGTGGACGACCCATGCCTCCGGTTTCCTCACGGAGGCGGCTGTGGTGGCCGGGTCCGAGTGGGGTGAGTGGCCGCCTGCCGGTGCCGAGGTGGTGCCGGTGGAGGGTGCGTACGAGGTCTT
>NZ_JABTYA010000161.1:3044-3381 GCF_013302945.1 Streptomyces sp. 8P21H-1
GCATCCTCAACGACAGCGACGACGAGACGGCCGTCCCGTTCGCCTGGAACGACGTCTCCCTGCACGCCGTCGGCGCCAACGCCGTCCGCGTCCGGATCGGCCGGCTCGACGGCCGGGCCGTCTCCCTCTCCGTCGCCGATGTGACCGGCGCTCCGGTCCTGACGGTCGGCTCCATAGCCAGCCGTCCGCTCTCTGCCGATCAGCTCGGCGCCGTGTCCGGTGACGCGGGCGCCCTGTACGGGATGGAGTGGGTGTCCCCGGCTCCGTCCGGTGCCACCGAGACCGACTGGACCCCGTGGTCCGAGGTGGCCGAGGCCGTCGAGGGTGCGGTGCCGGG
>NZ_JABTYA010000161.1:3497-3698 GCF_013302945.1 Streptomyces sp. 8P21H-1
CGACCTGAACTCGGATGCGTCGGCCGATGTGGACGCGGCGGTCGCGGCGGTGGTGTCGGGTGAGTCCGAGGTCGCGGTCCGTGGTGGTGCGGTGCTGGTGCCCAGGCTGTCGCGGCTGCCGGAGACGGACCTTGCGCGTATCGCGGGTGAGGCAGTCGACGACGTGCCGTCGTGGGATGGTGCGGGTGCGGTGTTGATCAC
>NZ_JABTYA010000015.1:0-36310 GCF_013302945.1 Streptomyces sp. 8P21H-1
TCCGATCAACTGACCAACCGATCAAAGAGACACGCTCTAGGCGAGGTCGTCGAGGCGGCGGGCCACCGCGCATGGCGGACGCAATCAAGGCGGGTCGGCAATGAGCCGCGTTCGAGGGTTTCCGGGCGATGCCGGTGACCGCCGCCACGGCTGTGTCCCGCCGCAGATGGCGCGAGGCCAGGCAGCCCACAACTGTGCTGGGCTGCCCGGCCATCGAGGAGTCGTGGCTGCCGGTGAGAACGTGGCGGGGGAACTTGTCCTCGGCGGCGCCGCTGCGGCCGCTGGAGGCGTTGAGTACGTCCGTCAGCACCGCTGGGTCGAGACCTGCGGGGCGCCACGACGAACCGGAGGTCACGGACGGCGGCGTCGGTGCAGGCACCACCGAGCACGGCCCTGCGCGTCACGCGGGCATCCTCCGGCGGCTCGGGGTGGGCCACGGTGCCACCCGGTACGGAGAATTGGCGCGTGGTGGATTATCCCGAACAGAGAACATGGTTTCCTCGATCTCTGGGCTGCGGGGTGCACGCCCGGATGGGCAGAGAGAAAGTCGCAGTCGGCATCTTTCGTCGATCCATGGGTGAGATTACAGTTCTCGCAAAACGGAAGGATGGTTCTTGTGACGGGGGTATCACCCGGATCACCAGGCCCACCTGTACGGCGGATCGGGTTCGCCGGCGCGGGACGCATGGGCTTGCCCATGATGCGCCGTCTGGTGACGACCGGGCACGAGGTGTGTGCCGTGGGCCGCACTCCCGAGCGCCGGGCGGCGCTGGCCGCGGAGGGCGTCATGCCCGTCGAGCGTGTCGTGGACGCGGCCGAGGGCGTCGACGCGTTCATCGTCTGCGTGTTCTCCGACCGGCAAGTACAGGAGGTGTGTCTCGCCGACGGGCTCTTCGACGCAATTCCTCCGGGCGCCGCGCTCGTCGTCCACACCACGGTGAGCCCATACACGGTCCGTGAGATCGCCGAGCGGGGCCGCGCACTCGCCATCGCCGTCCTTGACGCACCGGTCAGCGGCGGCCCGCACGACATCACGGCGGGTCGGCTCACCGTCTTCGCGGGCGGCGACGAGGCCACCGTGCAACGGTTGCGCCCCGTGCTTACGGCCTATGCGAACCCGGTTCTCCTGGTCGGCCCGGTGGGTGCGGGACAGAGCGTGAAGCTCGTCAACAATGCTCTCTTCAGCGCGCAGCTGGGACTGCTCACGGAGGCGGTCCGGCTCGGCTGTGAGCTCGGTGTCGACGAAGCGGTCCTGCTGGACGCGCTCGGTCACGGCAGCGCAAAGAGCCGCAGCCTCTCAGGGGCGGCATCGCGGGGTTCGGCGAACCGGTTCATCAGTGACGTACAGGAGTTCGTGGACAAGGACGTGACCGTGGTCCGGCAGACCGCGGACCGGCTCGGCGCACGGCTCGGCGCTCTGGAGCCGGCACTCGCGGCGCTGGATCAGGCAGGGCTCCACGCCAACTCGTGACAGGAAGAGGGAAAGCGCAATGGGCGAGTCGAGGACAAGATCACGGTTATCACCGGCGCGGCGCGCGGTCAGGGTCGCAGTCACGCGGTGCAGCTCGCGGAGGAGTACGCCCGCATTGTCGCAATCGACCTGTGCCGCGACTACGAGATGGTCACCTGCCCGAGGGCGACGCCGGAGGATCTCAAGGAGACGGCGCGCCAGATCGAGTAGCTGGGCCGCAAGACTCCTCCCCCTCCAGGCCGACGTGCGCAGCATCGGGGCGGTACGGGACGCCGTGAACCGCGCCGAAGCCGAGTTCAACGGACTAGGCATCGTCGTGGCACAAGCCAAGATCGATCCGCTGCAAGGCACTCCGTCGCTGCAGGCGTGGTCCGACGGCGTCGACGTCGACGTCGACCTGATCGGCAGCATCGATGTCATCCAGGCCGCCCTGCCGCATCTGGAGGGCGCCTCCGTGATCGCCACCGCCTCGACGGCCGCCATCATGCAGCACGGCATCGCGGATACTCCGGATTCTGACCCAGGCGGTGCCGGATACGCGTACGCCAAGCGGGCGCTCGCTAAGTGCATGCACGAACTGGTCTGCAATCGCGCCTCGTTGAAGGAGCGCGTCGCTGCCTCGCACCCCACGAACTGCAACACGCAAATGCTGCGGAGCGAGCCGACGCACCGGTCGTTCCGTCCAGATCTGGAACCCTCCACCCGGCAGGACACCGGATCGACCTTTGTGCGGCAGGCAATGCCCATCCCATTCGTGGAGTTGGTGGCCATCAGCAACATGGCCCTCTTCCTCACCTTTGGCGAAGCCCGCCACATCGCCGGAGTGCGGCTGCGCATGGACTCCGGCGGCTGCCTCAAGCGGTACGACCGGCAGCACTGACGACCCAGCAAACTGCACAGTTTGAGAGGGATTGTTCATGAAGGTCATTGTTGATCAGGACCGCTGTCAGGGCCACACTCTTTGCGCGATGATCGCGCCGAAGGTGTTCCAGCTCAATGAGATCGACGGACATTCGTCGCCGATGAGCGGGAACGTGCCAGCCGGGGAGACGGAGGCGGCGGCCGAGGCGATGCGCTCCTGTCCGGAACGGGCCATCACCATCACCGAGTCCGGCAAGTCCATGGGCTGACGCGTCGGCTCGTACCGAGAGGAGGCATCACGTGACCGCGCAGGAGCAGAACGGCATGCCGGACGACGAGGCGCGCAAGAGCGTCCGGTACCACTTCGACCGCCACGCACCCGGCTACCGGGAGCGGTTCGTCGAGACCACCGAGGAGATGCAGGACCGCTGCCCGGTGGCGTGGACGGACACGCACGGCGGGCACTTCGTCGCCGCGAGCCACCAGGCGGTGTTCGACATCGCCCGCTCCACCGACAAGCTCTCCAACGACCACGACGTGAACAACGAACGCCGCGGCTATAAGGGCATCACTATCCCTCCGCCGCCCCCCGACCAGGGCTTTCGCGGCGGGTTCCTGGAGATGGACCCGCCGGAACAGCGCTATTACCGGCAGGCGCTCAACCCGTACCTGTCGCCGGCTGCGGTACAGCGCTGGGTCCCCTTCCTCGACGAGCTGATCAGGGCGTGCCTGGACGAGCGCATCGAGTCCGGTGAGATCGATTTCGTCGAGGGCCTCGCCAATCCGGTGCCCGCGGTATTCACACTGGCCATGATGGGCATACCGCTGAAGAAGTGGCAGATGTACAACGAGCCGGCCCACGCCGGGGTCTACACCCCGCCGGACTCCCCCGACCGAGGGCGCGTACGCGAGCTGCACATCGCCATGATGACGGACATCGCCGAGCAGATGAACGCGATCCGTGCCACGCCCCGGCCCGGCCTGGTGGATGCCGTGGTCAACACGAGCATCGGTGACACCAAGCCCTCCGACATGGACCTCCTTGGAGTCCTCGCCCTGCTGATCGGCGGCGGTTTCGACACGACGACGGCGCTCACCGGGCGTTCCTTGGAGTGGCTTTCGCACCACCCTGAGGAACGTGAGCGCCTGAGCCGCGAGCGGGCGAGGCTGCTCGACCCGGCCACGGAGGAGTTCCTGCGCTTCTTCACGCCGGCCGTGGGCGACGGCCGTACGGTCTCCGAGGACTGTGCGCTCGCGGGCCAGGAGTTCAAGGAGGGCGACCGGATCTGGCTGTCGTGGGCGATGGCCAACCGTGATCCGTCGGTTTTCCCGGATCCGAACAACGTCCACTTGGAACGCAAGGGCAATCGGCACCAGGCGTTCGGCCTCGGGATCCACCGCTGTATCGGCTCGAACGTGGCGCGCGTCGTGTTCAAGAGGATGCTCAGCCATGTCCTGGACCGGATGCCCAACTACGTGTGCAGCGCGGAGGGGACCGTGCATTACGACTCCGTCGGGATCATCAACGGCATGCGACATCTACCGGCCACGTTCGCGCCGGGCAAGCGGCTCGGCCCTGGGCTCGACGAGACCCTGGCCAAGCTTCAGAAAGCCTGCGACGAGCAGGGTCTGGCCGCTCCGGTGACCGCGCGCGGCGAGCGGGTCGACATCCGCTGACCCTCGTTCGCCGACGTGTGGAGCAGACCCGGTGGCACGGTGTTCCCCGCCCCTGCACCGATGACACCGCGTTCTTCTGGATGTCCGGGGCGAACGGCCACCTTCGCTTCCAGCGGTGCGCAAACCGATCCGCGGAGTCCGCTTCCTGCGCGCACTACTTGAGGGCACCGGCGCCCAGCCCTTTCACGATGTTTCGCTGCGCGAGCAGATAGAACACGATCACGGGCACGACCGAGATCGCGGTCGCCGCAAGCAGGATCTGTTGTTGCGGGGTCTCTGCGGAGTTGAAGCTCGTCAACCCACGCTGGATCGGCATGAGGTCGGGGTCGTCGAACAGGACGAGGGCCATGAGGTACTCATTCCAGGCGTGAAGACCCTGGATCACCGCGACGGCGGCCAGGCCGGGACGGGCCAGGGGCAGGATGATGCTGGCGAAGACCCTGAACGGTGATGCGCCGTCGATCATCGCCGACTCCTCGAGTTCCTTGGGCTGGCTCGCGAAAAAGCTCCGCATGATGAGTGTCGCCATCGGAATTCCCGAGGTGATCAGGATGAGGATGTAACCGATCCGGGTGTTGGTGAGCTGGAAGTCCAAGAGCAGCCGGTACTGGGCAAGGAACATCGCGGGGGCAGGGATGATCATCACGGCGAGGATCACGAAGGTAATGAGGCCCTTGCCCCAGAAGTCGAGCCTGGCCAGGACATAGCCGGCCATGCTGGAGACGACGAGGATGCCAAGCACGGCGGTCCCCGTGTAGACGATGCTGTTGAACAGGTATGTTCCGAGATCGCCGTCAACCCAGGCGGTGGCATAGTTCTGCCAGTGCGGCACGCTCGGGACGAGGTGCTTGCCGGACAGCAGCTCATCCTGTGTCTGGAGAGATCCCGACAGCATCCACAGCAGCGGGAAAAGCGCGATCAGTGCCGCGACGACGAGCAACCCGTACAGACCGAGCCGGTCGGCGCGAATCTGGCGGCGTCGCGGTGGCCGGCCGGAGGGCTCGCGCGCGGTGCCCGCGTGCGAGCCAGCGGCGGTACCGGTCTTTCGGGGGTCTGCGAGCGATGTCTCCATATCGGCCCGCTCACCTGCCTTCGTCTTTGCACGTTTCGTCATCGGTGTCGTCATTTGTCGGCCCGCCGTCGTGCGATGGTCAGCTGGAGGAAGGCGAGCAGCACGAGTGCGCCACCGAAGAGCACCGACATCGCCGCCGCGCTGCCGTAGCGGTTGTTGCCGAACGCCTCGTTGTAGATCAGCAAGGTGGGCACCAGAGTATGCGTACCGGGGCCGCCGTTGGTGAGGACCTGCACGGTACCGAAGATCTGAAGAGCCGCGAGGAGGGTCAGCAGGCTCACAATGGTGGTGACGGGAGCGAGCTGAGGCCAGGTGACGTACCGGAACTTGGCCCAGGCTCCCGCGCCGTCGAGTTCCGCCGCCTCGTACAGCTCCTGCGGGATGTCCTGCAGGCCGGCGAGGAAGAGGATGAAACCGAAGCCCCAGTGGAACCAGATGAAAGCCGCAGCCACGGCGGGCAGGGCGATGGACGGGTCTCCGAGCCAGTTCTGCTGCAGTGACTCCAGACCGGCCAGATCGAGCACTCGGTTGAAGATACCGGACCGTGGTTCGTACATGAACGAGAAGATCATGCCGACGACCACGACGGAGAGCACTCCCGGCAGGTAAAAGACGGTCCGGAAGAAGGTCCGGCCGCGGCGGGCCCGGTTCACCGCGAGTGCCATGCTCAGGGAAACGCCGTTGCCCAGGAAGAAGCCGACCACGCCGAACACGGCGACGTTCTTCATCGACTCCCAGAAGGCGTCGTCACCGAAGACGAAGCTATAGTTGTCCAGGCCCACCCAGGCGGTGTCGGGGCTGATCCCGTCCCAGGACTGAAAGCTCAAAAGGATCGCTTGTACGAACGGCGCGAGCGTGAACACGCCGATCAGCACGATGGCCGGAGCGAGGAACGTCAGCGCGGTGAGGTTGCGGCGCCGCATGCGCCGGTCGCGGAGGATGACTGTGAGCGAGGCCATCAGCTGCGCTCCTGCGCCGACTGGAGGTCATCGAGGACCTGGTCGACCGTCTTCTCGCCGAGCACCAGGCTCTGACTGTCACGGATGATCATGTCATTGACGTCACCGGTGAGACTGTTGGTCACCTTCTGCTTCTTCTTGGCGGTCTCGGCGAAGCCGGACAGCTGCGCGGGAAGGCTGCCATCGGCCAGGAGCTTCTTGCTCGTCGGCACGATGCGGGCTTCATCAGCGAAGACCTTCTGCTGGGCCGGCTCGGTCAGCCACTTGACGAAGGCCAGGGCTTCCTTGGAGTGGTCACCGCGTGGGTTGATCACCGCGCCCTTCCCGGGGAAACCGGGCGTGCGCGGCTTGTACGTGGCGTCCGCGGCGGCGGGGATGCCCATCGAGGCGAAGTCCTTGTAATTGGGAGCCGTGCGGTTGCCGACCGAGACTCCCGCCGAGGAGTCGAAGATGGCGCCGACATCGCGCTTGATGAAGAAGGCGCTTTCTATGGCGGGGTTGTCGCCGTTGCCTCCGGGGAGCGTGCCGTTGGAGATGAGTCCGGCCTTCTTCAGCTCGAGGAGGGACTGGAAGGCCTTGCGCCAGCCGTCGGCCTTCCAGCTCGCCTTGCCGGCGTAGGTGTTGTCGATCTGCTGGTCGGTGAGCCAATTGGAGGCAAGGTACGGGATCAGCTGCGGGGTGAGGCTCGCGGCGACCGCGAAGTTCCCCTTGCCGTCCTTGTTGGACTTCTTCAGCGCGGCGATGAAGTCGTCCATGGTCTTGGACGGCGCCTTCGGATCGATCGCGGTCGCCTTGGGGTCGTAGATGAAGCCGTATGCCTGGGTCTCCCAGTGCACCGAGTAGATGCCCGGCGGGACATCGAGATTGTTGCCCTTGGTGAAGGCAGCCTCCTGGACGGCTCCGGGAGCGAACTCCTCGCCCCACTCCCCCTTGAGCTCGTCCTGGAGGTCCATGGCCCAGCCGGCCTTGTAGAAGGGGGCCATGTCGGTGGCGAGGAACGACGAGTAGATATCGGGCATGTTGCGGGACTGGGCCTTGGCCTGAAGCTTCGCCAAGTAGTCCGAAGGACCGGGCGAGTCGACCTTGATGACGACACCCGTCTCCCTCGTGTACTTCTTCGCCAGCGCGTTGAGGGCCGCTTCCTGCCCACGTGACTGGTTGAAGAAGGTGAGCTCGACCCGACCGTCGCCGGAACCGCCGTCGGAGCCCGACCCGCACCCCTGCAGAAGGAGGGACACGGCCGCGGTCAGGGACCCGGCGGTCGCGAGCAACGGACGGCGGCGCACCGGCCGGGTCATGGCACGGGGGCGTGAGTTGGTGTTCTTGCGCATGGCGTTTCACTTTCGGTCGACCTACTGATGGAGATGGAGACATGGGGGTGGATTGGTGGTGCGTCGAGTTTGGGAGGTGACCTGCGGCTCGAGAGCGCGGCCAAGCGGTCAGAGTTGGGCTCACGACCCTGGGTCCTACGAGGTCTCCCATTGCCCACGGCTTACGGCGGATCCCGGCACGGCTCCCGGAAACGCGAGCCCTCGGCGAGAGCAGGGCGGGGGCGGTGACGAGGGCGGCCACGCAAAATGTGACCAGCGTGGTAGCTGTCTGGGCGATTACACTCCGAAGCTGCGGCGGTTGGCAAGACCCTGGAGGGACTTGCCTTCGGCGGCAGTTGTCCTCGATGGCACAGGAGGTCGCGTGCGTTCCCCCCGATCCACCTCGTCCGCCCGTTCCGCTGCTCCCACCCACCGCCGGGGCCCGTACGCGACGACCCCGGCCCGGCGTGCGCAGATCATGCGCGCGGCGCTCGCGAGCTTCGCCGAGCATGGTTACGAGCGTGCCTCGCTGCGGGACATCGCCACACGGGCGGGCGTGACGCACCCGGCGCTGCTGCGCCACTTCTCCGGGAAAGAAGAACTGCTCCTGGCCGCCCTGGCCCGGCGCGACGCCGACGACGAGGAACGTGCCAACCGGATCCTCGCCTCGGGGGTTCCGGGGTCCCTCGTACTCGGCATGATCCTCGCCGACGAGTTCGCGGATCCCGACTACCAGCGCCATTGGCTGGTCCTGTCGATCGCCGCGACCGACCCTGGACACCCCGCGCACGACTACTTCGCGTCCCGGGGCGAACGGCTGCGCGCGCGACTGCGTGACGGCACTCTCCGCATGGACCCCGACGCCCCCGGCCTGTCCGCAGACGAGCGGGCTGTCATGGTACTCGCCCTGATGGACGGCTTGCGCATCCAGGCCCTTCTCAACCCGGGCCAGGCACCACTGCGCCTCCTGGAGGTATTTATGCGGACGTTCCGAGACTTCGAAAGCGGCTCTGGCTGAGTTCGCACCGCTTCCGGACATCCGTCCTGCGCCCATTGGGCGTGCTTCTCGCGCTGGGCCGACTACGGCAACATGCATGGGGTCTCCGACTGTTCGAAGCACATCCGCGGGAGGTCGCGATGCCAGCCGGTCGACAGTCGCAGTCTGCCGACCCTGGCCAGGACAAGAGCAATCACGACGGGCAGCGCCGCTGAAACCACCCCACCGGCCACGAGGCCTGATGCCATACACGTCGGTGATCCAACCCGTGCTCGGCGTCCCCGCCGACGAGCCGCCGCGCGTCACCGTCATGTGCAGGGCCATGCCTCGGCCGCACAGGGTCGGATCGGTGCCCACCCGCGGTCCGGCGTCGGCCGTGAAGTCGGCAATGGTGCAGAAGACGCCCCAGGATCACGAACAGGGCGGACAGCCAGGGCAGCGGAGCGGTCGCCGCGACGGTCTCCAGCGCGCCGGACAGGAGCGCGGCCCTGGTCATCACGCGCATTCGCGTGGTGGCCCACCGGGCGATGAGCAGGGCGCCGGCCAGTCCGAGAGGAATTCGGGGGCATGCCGCAGGGAGTGGGCCGGCAAGCGGTCGATGGGCCGCAGTCCGACGGTGTCCATGCTCAAGAGATCCTCCGAGTGGACTCCACGACCGTCCGGCAGGCGGTGAACCGTCCGGGCCCCGCCTTGATTTCCTCGCCGTCAGGGAAGACCACGGTGGCTGTGGAGGCTGGTGGTACGTCCACTGCTATTTCCATTGCATCGTCCGTGCTGCGCCACTCGACGGTGATGGTGCCGCGCGGGCCGTCGTAACTTCCTCGCGCCCAGTTCACTGACGGGTGGGGCACCGGCGCGACGACGAAGGACTCCCATGCCACCGAACCCAGCGCCTGTCGCAGACCCAGGGTGTGGGTGTACAGGAAGCGGATGACCGCACCCTTGCTGTAGTGGTTGAGCGACTCGTGCGGCGCGCCGTGCTCGTCGACGCCGTCCCAGTCCTCCCAGACGGTGGTGGCGCCCCGGTCGAGCATGGCGAGCCAGGAGGGTGGGGTGCGCTGCAGCAGTACCTCGTAGGCGACATCGGCATACCCGGTGTCGGCGAGAACCGGAAGCAGGTCCGCGGTGGCCAGGAACCCGGTGCCCAGATGTCCGCCCGCCGCACGGACCAGCTCGACCAGGCGGGAGGCGACCGCCTCCCGATGCTTGTCCGGAATCAGATCGAAGGCGAGCGCACGAACATGGCTCGCCTGGGTGTCGACCGTGGTGCGGGAGGTGGCCGGGTCGAGGAACTCGGTCCGCCAGGCGTCCTTGACGCGCTCGCTCAGTTCCCCGTATCGGGCAGCTTCCTCGGCCCGTCCGAGTACATGAGCCGTGTCGGCGAGTACAGCGGTGGAGCGGCGCAGGAACGCAGTGCCCACCTCTCCGTTGTCCCTCTTCTGCCAAGCCGCACGGTCCTGCTTGCGGGTGTCGATCGGCGTGCCGTTGGCGGCACGCGGCTTGGGCTCGCCCCACTCGCCCCAGTGAAAGGAGCCGTCCCAGACGAATTCCTCGTGGGGCAGCGGCACGGCGGAGCGCTTTACGCGTGAGGGGTGGCGGGCGGCCTTGGCGGTGGCCAGCGCCCATTCGACCCAGCGGACAGCGGCGTCGAAGTTCTCCGCGAGCACGCCCCGGTCGCCGTACATCTCGTAGAGCGTCCACGGTACGAGGACGATGGCATCGCCCCACCCGGCGGAGCCGGTCATCTTGGCCAGCCGGTCATCGAGATGGCGCTTGGTCCGTCGCCCGTCGGGAGAGAAGTTGGCGATGCGACCGTCGTCGAGTTGGTCCTCGCGCACCGACCGCAACCACTTGCGGCTGAACCCGGAAACGTCGTAGAGGAGCGCTGCGGTCGATGCGAAGACCTGGTAGTCGCCGGTCCAGCCGATGCGTTCGCGGGTGGGGCAGTCGGTGGGTACGTCCACGGCGTTGCCGCGAAAGCTCCAGCGGACCGCCTCGTGGAGCCGGTTGAGGTCCTCGTTGCCGCAGGCGAAGGAAGCGGTGGGGCGCAGGTCGGAGTGGACGACCTGCATCGTGATCCCGGTGAGTGGCGGCGCGGCGGCGTCGGGGCCCCGGTGCAGGCGAGCGTAACGGAAGCCGTGCACGGTGTGGCGCGGCTCAAAAACCTCGCCCGCTGTCCCGGAGGAGACCACTTCGTCGCGCTGGATGAAGGGCACGGGGGCGCCGTCTTCGGGACGGGTGGTGTCAAGGTGAGTGGTCGTCAGGTCACCGGTCGCCGGATCAAGGTGTTCGCCGTGTTCGATCACGGTGCGGGTACCGGCCGGACCCAGATCGGTGACTCTGAGCCAGCCGGAAGCGTTCTGGCCGAAGTCGGCTATCCAGGCACCACCCGGCAGTTGGGCTACGGAGACAGGCGGACGGGACTCGATGCGGCGCACCGGTGGGGCCGGCGACCAGTCGATCGTCGGGGGCGCGGTGATCGCGTCGACCAGTACACCCAGTTCAGGAGCCTCTGGGGCGGCGAGGTCAACGCTCTGGCCCTCCATCAGGTCGGCCCGGGTGATGAGCGAAAGAGTCGATGTCCAGTGTCCGTCGGTGCGCACCACCTGGTGGGAGCCGTCCATGAGGTCCAGATGCAGTTCCAGTCTGGCTGCAAGAAGTTCTCCCCAGTCGGCAGGGATCCGGAAGGCCCCGACCTGACCGCGGTACCAGCCGTCGGAGAGCACGATCTCGATCGTGTTGCGCCCGACACGCATGTACGGGGCGGCATCGGCGGCTTGCGCGTACACGGTGCGGTCGTACGAGCTGGAGCCCGGGGCCAGCTCAGTGGCGCCAACACGCTCGCCGTTGATGAACACCTCGTAGACACCCAGCGCAGTGGCGTAGAGCCGGGCTCGACGCAGATCCTCGGGCGAGGTGAATGTGGTGCGGAGGATACGCGCGGGGCGGCTGCCGGGCGAGCAACGGGCGTCGTGCGGGGCGTCCTCAGGGGTGATCCAGTGTGCGGTCCAGTCCTCGTCGAAGAGCCCTGCCTCAAAGGCGTGCCATGCGCTCCAGGGCGAGAATCCTGCCCCGGTCTGCGTGCGGACGCGCCACCGCACCCGCTCGCGACTGCGCAGCGCGCGTGCGGGCCAGTCAACGAACAGGTGTTCATGAACTGGGGGTTGGAAGGTCTGCGCACAACGTCCCTCGACACGGAGGTCCAGTTCGTGGCCAGCGGGCACCGGGCCGTTGACGGAGGGCTTCCAGGACAGCCGTGGGTGGCTCCCAGAGACAGGGAAGGTGTCGCCTCCGAAATCGATGGCGAGGTCGTACGGGGCGTGGATGGCCATCGGAGCCATCGCCTCCAAAGCTCGTGGGACGAGTATGTGGCAACAGGCGCGTCGAGTACCGATATAAGTCGACGTAGAATCACGAAATTATTTACGAGCTTCTTGGCTGGTCGTGCACATTAGGACCGAGGGATGCCCTGCGTCAACCAGTTACACACAGGGAAAAAGATGTTCCCCGCACCTTGTTTCTCTATGAATATCGCGATAGAAGTTTCGTTGCTAGCGTGCCCAACATATCGAGTCGGCCCGACAGCAGTGACGAGGAGACCCATGGCTTCTGCCACCAATCGCGTGACCTTGGCGCAGATCGCGGATTTCGCAGGTGTCTCGGTGGCGACCGTCTCCAAGGTCATCAACGGTCGCCCCGACGTGGCCGGCCCAACCCGCGACCGGATCCTCGACCTGATGCGCAAGCACAACTACGGCGGCAGCCGAGAGATCCTTCGCTCCCGCCCCACTGTCGAACTCTTCTTCAGCGCAGCCCAGTTGAGCAGTTACTGCACCGAAGTCCTCGAGGGAGTGGTGGATGCCGCCGCTCGCGAGGACGTTGCCGTCGTGGTCAGTCGGGGCGCCAGCCAGGTTCAGCAGACCGACCCGGATGCCTGGGTCCGTGAACTGGCCGCCGCCGGCCGCAGCGCGGTCATCGCCTCCACCCACAACGCCCTGCCCGCTCCCCTCATCGATGCCCTGCGGCGCGCACGACTACCACTAGTGATGATCATGGATGCTTTTCCGGACTCCTCGATCACCAGCGTCGGCTCGACCAAGTTCGCCGGAGGGCACGCCGCGACCGCTCACCTGCTCGCCCTCGGCCATCGCCGCATCGCCTTCCTCGGCGGACAGGAAGGGACCGGAACCAACCAGGCCAGGCTGCATGGGTTCCGCAGCGCCATGGAGGAGGCCGGGGTGGAGGTACCGAGCGCTCTGGTCCGACACGCAGGCGGATTCCGTACCCCGGAAGGAGTGGAGTACGGCGGGCAACTACTGGATGCGGTCCCGGCACCCAGCGCGGTGTTCGCCGCCTCTGACGAGCTGGCCGCGGGTGTCGTGGAAGCCGCTCGGCGACGGGGTCTTCGCGTCCCCGACGACCTCAGTGTCGTCGGGTTCGACGGCACAGCCCTGGCCGAGCAGATGTCGCCTCCATTGACCACCGTCCATCAGCCCATTCACGAGATGGGGGCCGTGGCACTGCGTACAGCACTGCGCCTTGCCGCCGGCGAGGCCATCGACTCCCACCACGTGGAGCTGGCCACCAAACTGGTTGTCCGGGAGTCGACCCAGCCCGTACGCGAGCCATCTCCGCAGAGCCCGCTGGAACAACTCGCCTGAGCCGGGCACGCCTCCGGACTGCCATGGGGCCGCTCCGCCCCTGACAGTTCCCGCCACTGTCACGCCGCAGCCCAGGTGTCACGGCGGCCCGGCCACAGCAACCGTCAGCTTTGACAGCACGTCGCATTGTTGAGGAGTTCCGAAATCCGATGACCGACTCCGCCTATCGCCCCCGCGCCGCCCTCGCCATGTCTCCGGAAGCCGCCACCGCCGTCTTCACCCCCGGCACGCTCGACCAGCTGGCCACCGTATGCGACCTCGCTCCATTGCCTGTACTCGACGACTTCACCACGGCGCGGGCCCGCGAAGTCCTGGCCGAAGTCGACCTGCTGGTCACCGGCTGGCGCTGCCCACCCCTGGACATGGAAACCCTGGCGGCCGCACCACAGCTGCGTGCCGTCGTGCACTCTGCAGGCACCGTCCGCGGACACATCACCGACGCCTGCTGGGAGCGCGGCATCGAAGTGTCATCGGCTGCCGCAGCCAACGCCCTGCCCGTCGCCGAGTACACACTCGCCATGATCCTGCTCACCGGCAAACAGGTACTCGAACGGGCCCGCGCCATGCATCTCACCCGGACCCGTACCCCCCTGGCGCGCATCCCGCACACCCTCGGCAACCACCGGCGGACCGTCGGCATCCTTTCAGCATCTCTCATCGGACGCCGGGTCATCGAGCTGCTGCGCGCGCACGACATCGAGATCCTCCTGTACGACCCCTACCTCACGGACGCCGAAGCGACTGAACTCGGCTGCACACGCGTCGAGTTGCAGGAGTTGTTCACTCGCAGCGACACCGTCAGTGTGCACACCCCCCTCCTGCCGGCGACCCGAGGCCTGGTCAGTCGGACACTGATCGAGTCGATGCGCCCCGGCGCCATCCTGATCAACACGGCGCGCGGAGCAGTCGTCGACCAGGATGCCATCGCCGACGCCGCCGCCGCAGACCACATCCGCGCCGTTCTCGATGTCACCGACCCCGAACTCCTGCCACCCGAGCACCCGATGTGGGACTGCGACAACGTGCTCATCACCCCACACCTCGCCGGGTCGGAGGGAAACGAATGGCACCGCCTGGCCGAACACGCCGTCGCCGAGACCGCCCGCTGGGCCTCCGGAGAGGGCTTCCTGCACCCCGTACGACGTGAAAGGCTGGCGTACACGGCATGACCATCCCCTTCCCGCTCCCCCCAGAAGACCGGGAGCTGAGCCCGTACACCCGCTGGAGCCGCGCCCACTGGGAAGCCGTCGCCGACGGGATGCTCACCGCGGCGTGGCGCTGGGCCACTCCGGAGGGTGCCCTGCTCGACCTGCCCGGCCGCCCGGCCGGGGCGGGTGTGCGCACCGACGGCCTGGAGGGCTTCGCCCGTACGTTTTTGACCGCCGCGTTCCGAGTGGCGGGTGCCAAGGGAGACGATCCACACGGCTGGCTCGAACGGTACGCGGACGGACTTGCCGCCGGCACCCGCACCCCTGGCCGCGACGACACCGAGTCCTGGCCTCTGATCCTCGACCACCTGGCCGGGGGGCAGCCCATGGTCGAGTCGGCGTCCGTGGCGCTCGGCCTCACCCTGACCGCGCCCTGGTTGTGGAAGCACCTCGACTCCGGGGTGCAAGACCGCACCGAGGAATGGCTGCGCGACGCCCTGTACCACACCCCAGCGCCGAACAACTGGCACCTCTTCCCCTACACCGTCGCCGGATTCTTGGAGTCGGTGGGGCGCGGTGACGCCAAAACGGCGGCTGCCCGCGAACGCGCCCGTAGGCTGCTGGAGGGCTGGTACGCAGGCGACGGCTGGTACAGCGACGGCGACGGACGCGCCTTCGACCATTACAACGGCTGGGCCCTGCACCTGTATCCGACGCTCGACGCCTTCCTCCACGCGACGGACGCCGAACCGTACGGCTCGCGGCTGCGCGAGCACCTGGACAGCTTCGCGCTGACGTTCGCCGCCAACGGCGCGCCCCTGTACTTCGGCCGGTCTCTGACCTATCGTTTCGGTGCTTCGGCAGCTGTCGCCCTGGGGGCCGTCACCGGGCACACTCCGCTGTCCCCCGGTACCTCCCGCCGAATCATCAGCGGCAGTTTGCGGCACTTCCTGGACCGCGGTGCGCTGACCGAGGACGGCCTGCTGAGCCTCGGATGGTACGGGCCGCATGAAGCGACTCTGCAGACCTATTCCGGGCCGTCCTCCCCGTACTGGGCATCGAAGGCGTTCGTCGCCCTGCTCGCACCAGCCGGCCACCCGCTGTGGACGGACCCTGAGGAACCCGCGCCGGTCGAGGCAGTTGACCGGGCCGTAGCCCTTCCGGCACCTGGGCTGCTGATCCAGTCGACCTGCACCGACGGGATCGTCCGGCTGCACAACCACGGCAGCGACCACGTACGTCCGCACGATGGCGAATCGGCGGCCGAGGACGACCCTCTCTACGGACGTCAGGCCTATTCGACACACACCGGGCCGACCGCGAGCAAGAACATCGCGGACAACCACTTGTCCGTCGAGGTGGACGGGCGAGGCAGCGTACGGCGTCGCATCCATCCACTGGGAGCGGGTGGGGGCAACGGCTGGGGCTGGGGTGCCTCCTGGCATCGGCCCGTCTTCGCCACGGGCGCGCCAATGGTGCCGGGCCTGCGTGTGGAGAGCGTCACGGTGGTCAAGAGCGCCTTTGAACTGCGCATCCACCGGGTACTCGGTGCACCCGTTAACTCCCGTGTCACACAGACTGGTTGGGCTACCGGTTTGGACAACGCCGTCGTCTCCTCCCTGTACGGCCTGCACGGCTGGGACGACGGCCTCGAACTGCTTCGCGCCCCACAGGGCACGGCGTACACCCGGTGGGCCCAGGTACCCCGCATTGCGGGAGCGGCTGGGGGTACGACGCTTCACGTCAGCCTGGCCGCCCTCACGGTCGAGTCGATCCCGCTCGAAGAGGCGGTCACAAATGTCGAGGTCGAGGACGGCACCGTACGCGTGACCTGGGCCGACGACGGGACCCGTTCGGTGGTCGGCTTCAAACCCGTGGCGGTGTCCCTGTCGTAGCCCACGCGGGCTCTTTGGACCGAACCATCCTCGCAACACGCGGTGCGCAAGAAGCGCAACGAAGCAACCACAACGACGGAGACAGGACGATCATGGATCAGAAGTACCAGCCGAGTCGCAGAGCCATCCTGGGCGTTGCCGCAGGCACTGCGGCTGTCGCCGCACTTGGCCCGCCGGCATCCGCCCTGGGCGTCTCGCCGGTGCGAGCACACCCCACCACATCCGATCCGGTGCCGGGCCTGACCCTGGTCGGCGCCCCGGTTCGGCTCAGCAACCGCCTGAGCGAACTCACCTTTTACACCGACGCGTTGGGTACCACGACCAAGGCGCGCGTACTGCTGCCGAAGGGCTACGACAAGCAACCTCGGCGGCACTACCCGGTGCTGTACCTCTTCCACGGCGGCGGCGGCAACGAGAACCACACCACGTGGACCGATCCGGCCATGGGCAACGCCGAGGCGTTGACCACCGGCCTCCCGGCGATCGTAGTGATGCCGGACGGCGGCGCGGCCGGGTTCTACGTCGACTGGTACAACAGCGGAGCCTTCGGAACACCCAAGTGGGAGACCTACCACATCGGGCAGTTGGTGCCGTGGATCGATGCGACGTACCGCACGATCCCGAAACGCTCCGCACGCGCGACGGCCGGCCTCTCGATGGGCGGTCACGGTGCCCTGGCTTACGCGGCCCGGCATCCCGACCTGATCGGCGTCTGCGCGTCGTTCTCGGGAGCCGTCGATCTCAACAACCACGGACTGGCCATCCACGTCCCGCAGCAGATCCCCTTCACCCAGCGGATCTTCGGAGCCTACGCCACCGACGAGGTGCGCTGGCGCGGGAAGAACACCTGGGATCTGGTGGCCAACCTCGCGAACACCGACGTGTCCCTATATGCGGGGGGCACCGGCGCCACCGAGGTCACCATCAACGAATGCACGCGCGCCGTGCACAGCCGGCTCGACGCGATCGGCATACGCCACCGGTTCATCCTCAAACCCCGCATGTCCCACGATTGGCAGAACTTCGGGTCGAGTTTTGTCAACTGGCTGCCCCATCTCGCGACCTCCTTCGCCGACCGGCGCAATCCGTCGGCGTTCACCGTCGCGTCCGTCGATCCGCAGTACGGCTACGGCGACTGGACGGTGCGGACCTCCCGCGATGTCGTCGAGTTCAGCGCTCTGCAAGCCTACGCTCCGCGGCACTTCGCCGTCATCGGCAACGACACGGCAACGGTTGTCATGCCTTCGCTCGGCAGGGCCGGAGCGCACTACGACGTCTTCGTCAAAGGCGCGGGTCGGCACTCCTCGTTCCCCGTTGCCGCTGACCGGAAAGGACGGCTGACGATCCCCCTGCATCTGGGCCCCGGCAACCCCTACCAGCAGTTCTCCCCTGAGGCCGACGCCGCAAGCACTGCTCCCAGCCCCGATCGCGCGCCCTTCTTCGTGCGCGGCAACAGCTCGCGTTTCCACCGGGTCGAGGTACGTGTCGCACGGATGTAATGCCCAACTCAAAGAGGAGATGAGGATGCTTTACCGCAGAAAGGCGGGAATCCCCCGCACGCGGTCGGTGATACTACTGGTCGTTCTCCTGGCTTTGAGCAGCACCGCATGGCAGCCCGCGAACGCGTCCCCGGCCCCTGGTGCCGAGGCCGTCGCTCCGGCGCCGCCGCGGCCCGAGCCGATCAAGGTCAGCGAACTGCCGTTGCCGCCGGTCACGCCGAGCACCGAGGCCGGCGCGTGCACCAAAGAGATCAACCCGCGCGGCACAGGGTGCGTCGGCAAGTCCACCGGCCTTTTCTCGGGGAGCTTCCTGCCCGACGGCCGGAGTGTCGTCGCGACCGTGAAGTTCGCGGGTGCCCCGGCAGCCCCCGACCCGGCTGCCGTCTACACCGGCGAGCAGCTGATCCTCGTCAAGGCCGACGGCACCACGTTTCCCAATGGCGATGCCTGGAAGTGCATCACGTGCGGTGTGCCCGAGTCCAACGCAGTGGGCAGCACGTCCGTGGCGGACTACCCCCAGGCGTTCAGTGACGGCAAACGTGTCCTCGCCGGCACGAACATCGTCGACTGCGGCCGCTACTCGCTTGCCGACAAGAAGTGCACCCCGCAGCGCACGCACATCTACCCCATCCGCTGGAACACCACCCCGGACGGTTCCGGGACGGGCGGGAACATCCGCGAGCTGCGGCTGCACCCGGACAATGCGCACCTGGGTTTCAGCTCCATGGCCGTGACCGCGGGCCGCCTCAACCAGTACAGCTACTTCGGCCGCCTGAAATTCAACGCCTCCCCGAAGACGGGCACGCCGCAGGTCCCCCGCTATGACGTCGTCAAGGTCAGCCGTCTCTTCGACCTGGACCGCACCCAACCGGTGGACGTCCACCCCCAGGATCCGAGTAGGCTGCGCGTCGATCCGTATGTGGACTCGGTCGGCGAGCTGCGCGGATTCTCCGGCACCGGACGCGAGGTCAGCTACGTCGGCTACTCGGCCGAGTCGTCGAACATCGACGTCTACGCCGCTGACCTGACTACCGGCAAGGTCCGCAGGCTCACTGCCGATCCCGGGTACGTGGATCCCGTCGACATCTCGCCCGACGACAAGTGGACCGCGGTGATGGACACCCGCAGCACCGACCGGATGTCGTTCCTGTCCGCCATGCGCGGTGTCCCGCCGGTCACCGATCTCGTCACCTCCACCGCGATCTCCGCGGCCCGGAACGACGGCCAGCGCCGCTTCTTCCAGCCGTACCTCATCGACCGCTACGGCGATCGCGGCTCCTACGCGGGACAGCGTCTCAACGCCGCAGGCGACGGCAGCCCCGGCAGCATCAACGACCCGCTGTGGAATGGCCGCGCCGACCCCAAGTGGTCCCCCGACGGCACCCGCATCGCGTACTGGCAGTCGCTCGTCACCCCGCCCGCCTGCGGGGGCGCCAACCCGCTGCCCTGCCCTACATCGACGGCGCCCGGCGGCCGCACCGAACGCTTGATGGTCGCCCGTCTCACCAGCCGCGCACCGCTCACACCGCAGCCGGTCGCGCCCGTCTCCGACACCGTCCCCTGGGGCGTGCCGTACGTGCCCGGCAGCACGGTGCCCGCGCGACCGCATCCGCCGCAGGGCACGTACACGCTGGAGGGCAGGAAGTCCGGCTCGGCCGAGGTCACCATCACCGAGAACAGTGACCGTACGGCCGTCAGCACGGTCGCCGTCAACTACCACGACTACTCCGACGGCGGCGCCCGAGTCATCAACGGCACGGAGCAGGTGACCGTAGAGAACCCTGACCCGTGGGTGAACGAGCTCGATTGGTACTCCGACCTCGTCCAGAGCGACATCGCCACCGGCCGCACGCACGCGACGAAGAAGACCGGCCCCGACGGATTCCACCTCACCATCGAGGTCGGCAAGAACGACTTCCAGGCCACCGGCACCCTGACCACCACCGTCGACGGACACACCTACACCCAGCCCGCCAACGGAACCTGACGACCTGAACCGCCGCTATAGGGGCGTCGCGGCGACCGCCGCGACGCCCCCGCCCGACCCACGTGACAGAGACGAACTCCATGACAGAAGCGAACGCCGTGGCCACCCCCACCCTCTTCGACTACTCGCCCTGGCACTACTGGAGACAGGCCACTGCCGACGACCGTGCCAGCCAGCACGAGTTCCAGCAGACTCTGTGCACGTCGGCAGGGGAGTTCAGCTTCGGCGAGCACTGCTACGTCTCACCGCTGGCCGCGGTCCAGAACGACGAACTCCACATCGGCTCGCGCAGCTACATCGCGGCCGGCAGCTACCTCACCGGTACCCTGCACGCCGGACGGGACTGTACGGTCAACCCGTACTCCGTGGTCCGCGGCACCGTCGAACTCGGCAACGCCGTACGCATCGGTGCCCACACCTCCCTTCTCGCCTTCAACCACGGTTACGAGGACCCGGACACCGAGGTATTCCGCCAGCCGCACTCCTCCCGGGGCATCCGGATCGGCAACGACGTGTGGATCGGCTCGCACGTCGTGATACTTGACGGCATCACCATCGACGACGGCGCCGTGATCGGTGCGGGCAGCGTGGTGACCAAGGACATCCCGGCCAAGGCCGTCGTCGCGGGCAACCCCGCACGTGTCCTGCGCTGGCGCGGAGCGCCCCCCACCGCCCCAGTGAGCGCACCGACAGATCTGGCCGGCACGGTCGCCTCCTTCGCGGACCGCGCCCGCGCCCAGGTCGACGACGTCCTGGCCCGCTGCTTCACCCCCGGCCCCACCGGCGACGGTCTGTTCGTCGATGCACCTGGCCGCCCACCCACCGTCCGCGCTCAGTGCGACGCCGTGGAGATCGCCGACCTGCTGCTCGGCGGCCCGCCACTCCCGCTGCCCGTGGACGAACAAATCGCCCGGCTGCGCGCCTGGCAGGACCCGCACAGCGGCGTCGTCGGCGCACTCGACGACGCGGGACGCCAACTCCCGCCTGGGGCACTTCCGTTCAGCAAAAAAACGGGTTATCACTTCCTGTGCGTCGGCTACGCCCTCGACCTGCTGGGCAGTGAGTTCGCCCACCCTCTGCACAGCATCGGTGCTCTCACGGCCGGCGAAGTCGTCGAACACCTGGAGGCCCTGCCCTGGCAGGAGAACCCCTGGTACAGCGGCGACTGGGCCGACACTCTGGGCACCGCCCTCATGTGGAACCGCCGACAAGGAGTGCCCGGACACCACGGAGCACTAGACGCCTTGCTCGGCTGGCTGCTCACCCATGCCGACCCACAGACCGGCCTGTGGGGCCGGCCCAGCGGCACCGAGGGCCTGATGCAGGTCGTCAACGGCTTCTACCGCGCCACTCGCGGTACGTTCGCCCAGTACGGCCTGCCCCTGCCGTACCCGGAGCGGACCATCGACTCCGTGCTTCGGCACGCCCGGGACGTTCGCTACACCCGCCCCGACCGACAGACCGCCTGCAACATTCTTGACATCGCCCACCCTCTATGGCTGACCCTCCCCGCCGGCTACCGAACCGTCGAAGTAGCCGCTCTGGCCCGAAAACTGTTGGCCGACGCACTACAACTCTGGGTTGACGGTAAGGGCTTCGCCTTCCGCGCTCCGCATCCCTCGACTGCGCGTGATCCACAGACCTGCCCCGGCTTGCAGGGCACGGAGATGTGGCTCGCCATCATCTGGTACCTCGCCGACCTGGCCGGTGTCTCGGATGCACTCGGCTACCGGCCCCGTGGCATCCACCGCCCCGAACCGGCGCCTGTGACCACCCCGCTCCGAGCCTGAAAAGGACTTCACCATGCCCTACGGTTCCGAGTCCGTCCTCGGTCACATGATGCGCAGGCCGCAGGCCGCAGCCATCGTTCGCGAGCACCTGCCCGACGTCGAGGATCACTGAAGTACGCACAGTCAGCGAACCATGGCCTGCTCAGACTCTCTCAGCTCGCCATATAGTTCGTAGAGTTCAGAGCAATGACTGCCGGACAGAAGACGCAGACCGGCGTGACACCATGGGCAGCCCCCCATCGAGCGCATCGTCTCCCCTGCCACACGGCCTCTCACCGACGCCGGATGGACACACGCCACATCCGCCAGCAGACTGCCCAAGGCAACGCGGGCGTGCAGTTTCCACCAATCACCAAGTCGTCATCGATGCCGACACCCGACTGGTCGTTATGGTCGGACGGCCGCTACCAGGCAACCGGAACGACTGCAAGGCATGGGAGGAATCGGGGGCCAAGACAGCGGTCGGCGAGACGACCGTGATAGCTGATGGCGGCTATCCAGGGACCGGATTAATCATGCCGCATCGCCGCACCCACGGCGAGGAACTGCCTGACTGGAAGCGGGAGCACAACCGCTCACACAAGCAGGTCCGTGCACGAGTGGAGCACGTCTTCGCCCGGATGAAGACCCGGAAGATTCTCCGCGACTGCCGACTCAAAGGCGACGGCGTCTACCACGCCATGCGCGGCGTCGCCCGCCTGCACAATCTCAACCTTGCCGGATAGGACCGTGGCGGAACTCAGGCAGATCGCTCACCCGCATCCGCCCGCGGGGCGCGGCGTGTGCCGCGGCCACCGCGCGCCCACCTGTTCCACCACAGTGGCCCGGAGCGCTTCCAGGAGGATGCCTCCGGGATACGCCCCAAACACTCTGACGCACCGCGCTGACAGTCGGTGCCCTCCGGGGTCAAGTCGTGCCGAGCGGCACCTGAGGCGCCGAGCGCGAGTTGTGCACAGCCCCGTCTTCGAAACGATTTCCGGATCGAGTACTGGGCACTGGAAGAGGCCAAGCTCGCCCGCAAGCCGAAGCCCAAGCCGCTGGCAGGACGAGTTGCCCTGGTGACCGGAGCGGCGGGCGGCATTGGCAAGGCGATCGCCACCCGCCTTGCAGCCGAGGGCGCCTGCGTCGTTGTCGCCGACCTGGACTCCGACAAGGCATGGGCGGCGGCAGCGGAGTTGGGCAGCACCGACACGGCCGTCGGCGTCGGCGCGAACGTGAGCGACGCGAGCGCGGTCGACGCCGCCCTCGACGCAGCGGCGCTTGCCTTCGGCGGCGTCGACCTGGTCGTCAATAACGCAGGACTGTCCATCTCCAAGCCGCTCCTCGAGACGGACGAGAAGGACTGGGACCTGCAGCACGACGTCATGGCCAAGGGATCGTTCCTGGTCTCCCGCGCCGCCGCACGCAGCATGCTCGCGCAGGGCCTGGAGGGTGACATCGTCTACATCGTCTCCAAGAACGCGGTGTTCGCCGGACCCAACAACGTCGCCTACTCCGCGACCAAGGCCGACCAGGCACACCAAGTCAGGCTCCTTGCCGCAGAACTCGGCCCGCACGGGATCCGAGTCAACGGCGTCAACCCGGACGGCGTCGTGCGCGGTTCGGGAATCTTCGCCGGCGGCTGGGGCGCCCAGCGTGCGGCGGTGTACGGGGTCGAGGAGAAGGAGCTCGGCGCGTACTACGCCCAGCGCACCTTGCTCGGCCGCGAGGTGCTTCCCGAGCACGTCGCCAACGCGGTGTACGCCCTGACCGGCGGAGAGCTGTCCCACACGACCGGGCTGCACGTGCCGGTCGACGCGGGCGTGGCCGCCGCGTTCCTTCAATGAGCGCAGAGCTGCCCGAGATGACGAAAGTACCGACGAAGGCTGCGGGGGCAGGAGCGCCCGGCACCGAGGTGTTCGTGGCCGTCGACCTGGGCGCGTCCAGCGGCCGGGTGATGACCGCCGAAGTTGGCCCCGGCAGCCTACGGTTGCGGGAAGTGCACCGGTTTCCCGGCCGGCCCGTGCGCACTCGCGGAACCCTGCACTGGGACGTACTCGGGTTGTACGGCCACGTCCTCGAAGGGTTGCGCATGCTGGGCCAGGAGGGTGCGCGCTTAGGGCCTGCCGGAGAATAACCTGTTGGTTTTTGGGCTTAACATCACAGTTCAGTGCGCTGCCTGCCTACATGTTGTTCTCCGGCAGGCCCTTACGAGCTGGTGCGTGATTGCGGGTGACATGTTCTTGCTGGTGGGTGTCATGATCCGGATGTGGCGATCATGGTCAGTCGGACGGTTCTCGCGCATCAGGTGTTCACGGGAGTCTCGCGGGGGCATCTCGCTTCCCTGGTTGAAGAGTTGGCCGGCCCGTGGCAGGCCGTGGTGGAGGGGCGTCGTCACGAAGCTCGCGGCGGGGCCAGGAAGCGCGAGGCAGGAGCCGGTGTCCGGCATCGGCTGGTGTTCGTCGACCGGCTCGTGGCTACGTTGATTCACTTGCGGCACGATCTGCCGCATGCGGCGTTGGGGCTGCTGTTCGGCGTCGACCGCTCCACCATCACCCGTGCGATCGGTGAGATACGAGGGCTGCTGGCAGAGCGGGGATGCGCGGTCCCAGACCGGCCCGGCCTGCGGCTGCGGACCCTGGCGGATGTGTTCGCATACGCCCAGGCCGAAGGCATCGAGCTGCGGCTGGACGCCACCGAGGTCCAGGTCCGTCGGCCCCCGGCCAGCCGCGGCGGACGCCGTGCTTTTGTCTCGAGGAAGAAGAAGCAGAACACGATGAAGGCCACTGTCGTCGCCGACCGTGAGGGCCGCACGCTCTGGACCGGTGCCCTGCGACCAGGGCGGATGCATGACGCGACCGCCGCACGCAACGAAGGCATCGGTACCTGTTTCCAGCACTTTCGCGACGTGGAAGTGCTCCTGGACGACGGCTACCTCGGACTCCGTCGCGATCATCCCGGCCAAGCGGTGACCCCGCCCAGGAAGGGAAACAAGATCAGTCCGCCCGAGGTCCTCGAAGCCCGCCTACGAGCCCGGCACCGGCACTCCTCGATGCGCATCACCGTCGAACACGCCCTCGCCGACCACAAACGCTGGAAGCAACTGGTCCGCTGGACCCACCGCCGAGAGAACCTGCCCGCCACCTACCAGGCCATCGCAGGCCTCGTCTCCGACCGCAACACCACCGGCTGACAAAAACCCCAGGTTAGGCACCCATATCTCCAACACAATCACGCACCAGCTCGTAATAGGACGCCGTCGAGGTCGACCGTGACCTGTCCGTCGGCGTCCGGGGCATTCTCACTGGCCAACGACCAGACATGCTGCCGGACTTCGGACCGTGCGGACCAGATGGCCTGCAGGGCTTTCTCGTCGGACGCGGTGAGGGGTCAATCAGGCGGCGACGGTTGGGGCGGAGACGACCGGGCCGAAACGGTCGGCTCACACCGCAGCATCGCGACGTCCGCGAGGCACTCCCCGCTCAGCGCGACCGCCAGGGCCGCGTCCAGCAGGATTCCTCCCGGATCGTGCTCCGCCCGGCCCTTCCGCCGCGGCAGCAATGCCGCTGATATCACGGTGTCCAGATCAGCCTTGCAAGCAGTCTCTACCAGCAGCACGTCCCCGGCCTGCGAGACCACCGCCCAGCTGCCGCCCTCAATGCGGATACGCGGGTAAGGACCGTTCACCCTGGCACGTGCCTGTGGGGGAAAGTCACTCTCCGACCGCTACGTATCGGCCCGAGTCCTCTTCGATCTCCTCCTGCTCGTCCAGGTTGACTACCACCCCGGCCGGTTCCAGTGCCTCGCGTATGCGCTGCATCACGGGCTCGGAGAGGTAGTGTCGGTGCAGGTCCAGTTCCTCGAGGTGCGTGAGGGGCTGGCCACTGAGGAGCGCAGTAGCGCCGGTGTCGCTCAGGGTGCCAAGGCCCAGGTGCAGCGCGGTGAGTTGAGCGACGACGGGGGCGCCGGCCACCGCGGCGGCGATCTCGTCCTGCATATAGCTGTTCTGCAGTCCGAGGCGTCGCAGGGCGGGCAGCCGGTCACCGTCGAGGATGGGGGCCAGGTCGGCGAGGGTCGTGGTGCAGCCGTAGAACTCCTCACCCAGCCACAGGTCCAGGTGCTCCAAGGCGGGCAGGTCGCTGGCGGCCACGGCGCGCGCCACCTCGCCGGGCAGACCGCCGTTCTCCAGCCGCAGGACGCGCAGGTGCTCGTGCCGCAGCGGTGTCAGCCGCAGGCCCGTGCCTTCTTCGTCAGCCGCCATGCCTATGGTTGAGCCGCGCACCCCAAGTTCTCTGAGGCGGGGGAAGGCGTCGAGAATTGGCGTCACATCGCCCTGCACTATCCAGGACATCTCGGATTCTTCGGGTGTGAGATCGGCGAGGTACAGCGCCTTGAGGCCGGTGAGCCGGTCCGCAGCGGCAATCAGCTCGTTCACCGCCCAATCAGGGGGGCCTTCCGAGGAGTAGGCACCGCCACCAAGAACCAGAGCCTGTACCCGCGCAAGGTCTACCGTCTTGAGGAAGCGGCCCCATTGCTTCTCGTAAGCCCCATCGGGTATGTCTTCGGTCCAGAATTCACTGGCCTCCTCATCGGCGCTACTACAGATGCGCCATGCGACGTCCTCCGCCGCAGGCATCGGCCCACTCCCCTTCCCCAGAGCCGGGAACTGGTAGACGGGAAGACCGTGCAGCCTCGTTAAATGATCCATGTACATGATTAATCCATTCACAGGCGAACTCCACGCCGATTGATCATCAAGGTCTGCCAGTCTGCTGACGGACCCCTGCGGCGAGGTCTGGCGAGCATACTCGGAAATCGCGCAGGCTGGGACTGTCAAACGAGCGGCCCTGTCTCACATTCGGGATGCTGTTGGTGATCTCTAGACGCTCAAGTCTCGGCAGAGTTGCCGGAACCTGCTGACTGGCGCGACTCGGGTCGGCGGTTCGCTGTCGGGCGAGCCGCATTGGCTGAGCCTGATGACGTTGGCTCCGGCAGCGGTAGGGACATGCTGGACGTGAGTCTCCTGTCCCAGCGTCTGCAGGAGATCCAGACCCGGGTCCGGCATAAGCTGGACACCGAGCAGTGGCAGCGCCGCTACGCGCTACGCGCCGAGGGAGATGTGGCAAGCATGGCCGTCGGTATTTCTGGTGCAGGCGAGCCGGTCTTCGCACGTCCGGCAGGCACGTTTGGGAAACAGCACAGATAGCCGCTCATGCTGGTCGCCGAGGGTGGGCTTCCACGGGTGGCTGGTGATTCCGCGGGGACACGTCAGGGTGCGGGCCTGCCAGTCGGGGATGAAGTCGGCCTTCGTGAAGCCGGGATGGTCCTGGGCCCGGGGGTCGGTGCGGACCGGTCCGGTCAAGGTGATTCCGTGGACGCGGGCAGCCTGGTCGATTGACTCAGGCGTGATCTAAGCGTTGTCCCGTAACTGCTGGTCACGGGTGAGATGATCTCGTCGTGGCTGGTGTGATCACGGCGTCGGAGCCGTCTTGGATAGCCCCGTTCACCGGGCTGAGCCCGCGTCAGTTCGGCAAGTTGATCACCGCGTTGCGGCGTGAGGGTGCAGATCCAGTACGCAAGGGCCGGCCGTGGAGCCTGCCGCTGGAGGACCAGGTGCTGCTGGTCGCCGCGTACTGGCGGACGAACCTGACACTGCACCAACTGGCGCCGCTGTTTGGGGTGTCGAAGTCCGCGGCTGACAGGATCGTCGACCACCTTGGCCCGGCGCTGGCCCTGCAACCTCGCACACGGTTCCGCAAGGACACCGTGCTGATCGTGGACGGCACCTTGGTCCCCACCCGCGACCACAGCATCGCCGAGCAGTCGAAGAACTATCGGTACTCGACCAATCACCAGGTGGTCATCGACGCCGACACCCGGCTGGTCGTCGCGGTCGGCCGGCCGCTGCCAGACAACCGCAACGACTGCAAGGCGTGGGAGCTGTCCGGAGCGAAGGCCGCCGTCGGCCGCACGACGGTGATCGCCGACGGCGGCTACCGGGGTACCGGCCTGGTCATCCCGCACCGCCGCGAACGCGGCCAGGCAGAACTTCCGATCTGGAAGGAGGAACACAATCGCTCGCACCGCAAGGTCCGCGCCCGCGTCGAGCATGCCTTCGCCCATATGAAGACCTGGAAGATCCTCCGCGACTGCCGCCTCAAGGGCGACGGCGTCCACCACGCCATGCTCGGCATCGCCCGCCTGCACAACCTCACCCTCGCCGGATGACAAAGCAAACAGCCAGGTCGCAGGCATGCCCGAAGCCATTTGCGGGACAACGCTTAGCTGCAATGCTGTTGCGTTACGGGTCTGCAGGTTGGGGTCGTTTGATGCGGATGGCTGGGGCGCCGGTGCGGGTGGGCTGGGGCCATGCGTGGTGCTCGGCTCGTTTGAGCCAGTAGTTGGACATCTTGCGCTTCACGACGCGGGGCTGGCTGCGGAGTCGTCTGGCGGGCAGGAGTCTTTCCAGTAGATCCTCCTGGAGGACTTGCAGTGCTCTCACCAGGAGATCAGGGGGAAAAACCGCCCGGGAGGAGGGTCACGCTGCGCCGGGCGGAGCGCAGGGTTTCGGTGAACGAGATGCGGTCGGGATCGAGTTCACGGGTGGCAGCGGTTCTCACCATGAGTTCCCGCAGTGCGTGGTGGACCGGGAGGTGGGCCCAGATCTGCTGGAGGACACCGTCGGGTGTCTTGCTGCTGAGAACGACCTTCGCGCCGCGCTGGTAGGTCTTGAGCTCGGCGAAGACGGATTCGATCTCCCAGCGCTCCCGGTAGAGCGCGGCCAGCTGCCGGGCCGGGTAACGGCGGGGGTCCAAAAGGGTGGTGACCAGGCGGTAGTCGTCGGCCCCGGTGGCACGGCCTGCATCTTTGAGCTGGTAGGCCAGGACGCGCACCTGCACCGGATCACGCTTGGCCCGGTCGGTGCCGGCGTGAATGTCGGAGAGCCAGGATCCGTCCCGAAGCAGTTTGCGCACCGGCAGGACGCGGTTGGCCGGCACTCGCCACAGCAGGTCGGCGCCGGTGGCGGTGAAGGCCCGCCACAGCGGGACACCCAGGAACTCGCGGTCGGCCATCACCAGCTGGCCTGCGCTGCAGGAGCGGGGCAGGCGGCCCACCAAGGTCACTTCACCGGTGCGGCAGCCGGCGAGTTCCGCGTCCAGCACCGCGTGGCTGCCCACTTCCACCAGGGCTGCCATCCGCACCTGGACGAAGGCGCTGCGGCCCGTTCCGCGGCCGTTGCCGGGACGGCCGAAAGCGGCTTGGTTGGCTTCGGTGTCGGCGACGTCCCAGCAGGTCCCGTCGACCGCCAGCAGCCGCAGGCCCCGCCAGAACGCACCCGGCGTCGACTCGGTCGCCATCGGTTTCGCAGTCACCGCGAACAGCACCGGCAGCGGCTCCGAGCCGAGCCGCTGCCGGGCCCTGAACAGCGAGGACTTCGCCGGGACGTGCCACTCACCCAGCAGACCCAGCCCCCGCAGACCCGCCACCAGATGCCGCATGACCTCGAGATACGGAGCAGGCGAGAACAGCGCCAGCCCCAACACGAAGTACACCACCAACCGCGCAGGAAGCAGGCGCCTACGTTGCTCTGCACGTCCGCACGCGGCCACCACCCCGGTCCACCAACCCCGGCGGATACACCCAGGTCAACAGGCCCAGACCCGATAAGAGCTCGTAACACGATCATGATCGAGCCTTCTTCAGTCGTCTCCAGCAGATGAGGCCGCAGGCCAATGAGATGAAGGCGTCGTGGAGGTCGGTGCGGCGTTCCCAGCGGACGGCGAGGCGTTTGAACTGGTGCAGGAGGGCGAAGGTCTGCTCGACGACGTAGCGGAGTTTGCCCAGGCCCTTGATGTTGGGGGCACCCTTGCGGGAGATGACCGGCAGGATCCGGCGCTTGCGCAGCGCTTCGCGGTGGGTGTTGGAGTCGTAACCCTTGTCGCCCATGAGTGAGCCAGGGCGGCGGCGCGGCCGACCGGGCCGGCCCGCGACGGGTGGGATGCCGTCGACGAGGGCGAGGGTCTGGGTGACGTCGTTGACGTTGGCCGCGGTGGTGATGACCTTCAGCGGGGTGCCGCGTCCGTCGCAGATCAGATGGTGTTTGCTGCCTGTCTTCCGCCGGTCGACCGGCGACGGACCGGTGTCGGCTCCCCTTTTTTCGCGCGGATGTGGGAGCCGTCCACGCACGCTCTCGACCAGTCGAGTTCGCCGGCTGCGTTGAGCTCGGCGAGCAGAATGCGGTGCAGCTGCTCGAAGACTCCGGCCTGCTGCCATCGCTCCAGGCGCCGCCAGCAGGTCTGGCCCGAGCCGAAACCCAGCTCCAGGGGCAGGAGTTGCCAGGCTATGTCGTTGTGGAGCACGTACAGGATGCCCTGCAGACACAGCCGGTCCGCCACCGGCCGCGGCCCCGGCGACTTCTCCGGCCAGGGCGGCAGCAGCGGCTCGATCAACGCCCACAAGTCGTCGTCCACGATCCACGGCCGAATGCTCACAGCATCCCGAACGGCGGAATCGTCACATCGGTCACGCCCGGCCAGGACCCTTCAAAAAGATCGTGTTACGAGCTCTAAGTCAGACGCACTCGCAGTCACCCGTACCACCCCCGGCACCGACTACCCACCAGCCTACGCCCACGGCAAAAGCAACGGCATTGCGCCTAAACCATCGACGTTGCGTTTGAGCCTGCGCTGTACTGAATCAGCTGGCTTCGCGATCCTCCAACTGTTTGATCAGGCGGTAGCCACTGGTCAGGCTGAGGTCCATCCGTTCGCGTAGCACTTTGACGGCTTTGACGTTGTCGCCCTCGGCGAGTGAAGAGCTCAACTCGCGCATCAGGTCCGAGTCCAGCGCCTCCAGGTTTTCCAGAGCCTGGGGGTAGTCGATAGGCAGGGCCCTTCCGGAGCGGAGTAGTTGGAGCGCAGCTTGCGCTTCAGAAAGGCCGAGACCGGATGCCTTACGCAGGCATTTCACAGCCTTAGCCTCGTGCCCGTCTGCCACGAAGGCAAGAGCTTCTTGCTGAATCTCTGTGGCCACCGGCGTGACCAATGCGATCTCCTGCTTGCTGCCCGTCATCTTGTGTCCTCCAGTCCTTCACGTAGACCCATTCATCTGTTGCTCGCTGTGGCGTCGATCAGGCCGGCAAACGCCGTGCTACTGGCCGAGAAGGTCCTCCCCACCGGCGCCGACCAGGTAGACGGCCTCACGCTTAGATCGTTTCGTGACGCTCACCGGTCTGTTTCTGCTGTGATGTGGGCAGGATGTTGCGCACAGCGCGAATGATCGCCGAAGGTTTCGGCTGCCAGGGCCCAGTGTCTTCCGCGGGCCAGGTGTATACCGGGATCCCACCCTGTAGCAGGCCGGCCAATCGTGGCTCGCGGAGTGTCTTCGCTGACCAGTCGTACAGCAGGTCGAGCCGGGGTGTGATGACACCGTGGTCGAGTAGACGGCCGAGTCCGTGTTCGGGCGCGACGTAGATCTTTACGTCGTCGCTCAAGGGGTAACGGTTGGGCAGAACTCGGGAGAGCGAGAGGAAGATCCCCGTCATCCCGAGCCTGGGATCGCCGAGGAATGGGGCTGCTTGGCTGAGCCGACCGAGCGCCAGGCGCGGAGCGGAGACCAGCGCGTGTGCGTACAGCACGCGCAGCAGGACGACGTTCATGAAAAACCGCTCAGTCCGGCTTTCGGTCTCCGCCAGCTCTTGGTGCTCCAGATAGGCAGAGACCACGCTGAGGTTGTGCGCGCGGTACCACGTGCGCGGGTTCGGTGCGCGAATGAACTCCACTGTGGCAGCGACACTCGGCGCACTGGGTTTTCCGGGCATGCCAAGATACAGGCCCAGCGCCTCCCAGCCATCGCTCAACAGGCGCTCATTGACTGCACGCCACCACGCGCTCCCGGGCGCCGGAGCGTCACGTGGCATGAGCAGACCACGGCGAATCTGCCAGTCCATGAAGGCGCCGACTGCGCGACGGTAGGGCAGATGCGGCCGCTGAGACCCGCCCGTGCCTTCGTAGAGACGGCGCATCAGCGCAAGACGTGCACTTGGCGCTTGGAGTGCCGGGCCAACCTGCTCACGGGCGAACCGAGCGGCGGAGATTTGCGACGGCATACGTTCCTCCTCGCATTGCCTGACCGTAAAGAGTGAACCGAATTCCGTCTGGGCTGAACCCCGCGACGACCAGCCTGCGGATTTCCAAAGGGTGGCGCAACGGTATCGGGTCAGCGCGGAACTGGTTACCGCGGCCGAAGCATCCGTGCCGCGAGCCGACGGGTGACCGATCTGGGGGCGAAACGTGCCGCATTTATGGTCAACGAGTTCTTGATTCCCACCACCGCTATGGCACGCCGACTTCTTAGCGCTCGGACGGCCGTTCGGGTCACATGCTCTGCGCTGTCAACCTTCCCATAGACCGTACTTTGCGAAGCCTCGGGGGAATTCATGGCGGCGACGAATCCTGTGGACGTAGGTCCGGGACACAAGGCAATCACGCAGACGCCGGTGCTTCGGGTCTCCTCGTGCAGTGCTTCGCTGTACGAGAGTACAAATGCCTTGGATGCACCGTAGACGGCTTGAAGAGGTGCGGGCTGGAACGCGATGGTCGAGGCTACATTCATCACTGTGCCACGGCCACGTTCGATCATCTGCGGAAGAACTGCGTGCGTGAGCGCGACGAGTGCTCCGCAGTTGACGGAGATGAGCGATGCCTCTGTGTCTGGATCAATTGTGTGGTGCGGTCCGTAGGTTGCAAACCCGGCATTGTTTATCAACACGTCTACGTCGCGATTTTCGATGGCTTTGATCACCGCGTCCACGCCCTCGGTCCGCGTCAGGTCGGCAGGGACGGTCTCGACGGTCACACCTTCGACCGTCTCGATTTCGCAGGCCACGCCTCGCAGCCGTTCAGCATTACGACCGGTCAACAAAAGGGCGGCACCCTGCTTTCCCAGTTCGCGTGCCAACTGAGCCCCGATCCCAGAAGAAGCTCCTGTGATCACCGTGAGTCCTCTGCCGCTCGTACGTTCCATGATGTGCTCTACTCTCTTTATTTGGGTTTGAGCTGGTCATTCGTAAGATCGGTGGGGCTCAGGGGCTCCGGGTATGGCTGCATGGTGCTCGCCGCCTGATGGCTCAAGGAGCTTGGCTGCCCGGAGCCCCCTGACGACTCGACCGCCAATTGGGAATCGCGATTCGATCGCTGTGTAGGGCAACGTAGGCGAGGTCGTCTGTGGGATCGATACACGACGACAAGCCGGCGGAGGTGACCCCATCCCGTGCGGGGCCGGGGTTTTGCCGCCTCTCGTGAGGAGAAGGTTGTTGGTGAATCCTTCGGTTTCCTTCTCGACGTGATTTCGCAACGTGTACGGCACCTCTGCAAAACGACACAGTAGCTGCACCGAGAATGAAACTTCCAGCTCGACGATGCACGTGAAACTTGACGGCGTCATCGTTTCCATCTCGATATTTCATGGCCCATCGCACTCCGATGCGGAGTGAGACGAGAGGCATGCACGCACTCCGAGGGGAAACCATCTCCACCAGCGCTGCCTTACCGCGAAGGTGCCTGCAATGCCGGATTACCGGCACTTCACTAATCGATTTGATGTACACCCTTCCTGGTTCTACATCAAATGTAGTGACGCTAGCGACGCGGCGCCCCTCGGTGGTACCCCTCAGCTGTAATCAAGAAAAGCCATCCAGATATACGGATCTGATCACAAGCAAGTTCTGTGGTCGCGCTTCGAGTGAACCTTATGACTCCGTTCTTTAGCGTTCCTCGATGCGAGCGACTATGGCGGACAAGGAGGTTCTGTCGCTTGCGAGTTCCCGGCTGACTGCCAGCCCGCAACGGCGGTCACGTAGTGCACTTGGTCAAGAAGTCAACGATCGCGTCTTCCATCTGTTGGAGGCCGGGCTCTTCGAGGGGGTAGTGGCCAGCGTTGTCAAGCATGACAGTGTCGACGGGGACCTTAGTGATACGGGACAGTACTGGCTGACTCAGGTGGTGAGGGCTCCAGCGGTCCTGGGCAGGCTGGGTCAGCAGGACCGGGCAGGCGTCGAAGTCGGCCGGTTCGACGGCAGGGGCGTAGGTGAGGTAGCTGACGAGGAAGCGGAGGCTGACCCGGTTCGCGGCGGACGTCGGATCCTTGCGGAACACCTTCAAGGCTTCGGTGTTGTTGGTGAGGGCTGACATCTTACTGGCCCAGCTCATGGGGTATTTCAGCGAGCGGGCAGGGGTCTTGGCCATCAGGCCCATGAACGGAGCGCCGAGGCGTGCGCTGAGGATGTCGTGGGACGTCTCGTCGCGGACTTGGCGGACCCGTTGGTCGAGGAAGGTCATACCGACAATCCCGGCCAGGGCGCCACGGGGGGTCCTGGCCGCGACGTGGTAAGTGAGCATGCCTCCCGCACTCAGCCCGTAGAGCACGATGGGGCGGTCGTCGCGTGACTGTTCGTAGGCAAGGAAGTCGACGACCAGATCGACCCAGTCGCCATAGGAGGGCGTCGTACCTGGCATGACCTGGGTATGGCCGTAGCCGAGATTGTCCAGAGCGACGGTCTCGACGCCGCGGCTGGCAAGCGGGGCGCCCAGGATGAGCGACATCTGGCGGCCGTTGGTGCCCACACCGTGGTGCAGGATGACTTTGGCCTTCGCTTCCGGGTTCGGGTAGCGGTCGAGGTGGACGCGATGTCCGCGCCAGTCCCAGAACTCTTCCTCAGGGGCGGTTGCGTCGGTCAACTGAAGCCGGGCGGGTAGGAATTGCTGGAGATCGCGCCAAGCCTGATGATCGCGGTAGTAGACGGGGGTCTTTGCTCTGCTCATGTCTCTTGCCTTTGTGGTTATGTGCCGGGGGAGTCTTGGAATCCGTTGCCCGGAGCGGGGCGGCCGCGCATGGTGCCCGCCATCATGATCATGCCAACGCCGATCTTGAGGTCACGGCGGGCAGCCTCGGGGTCGCGCAGGTCGTCCTCCAGACCTCGAGTGAACGTAAGGAGTACGCTGGTCACTTGCTGCGCTGCCTCGGGGGTGAACTCGCTCGTAATGGTTGTCAGTAGCTCGGCCAGGCCTTCCACGTACGAAGTAACCACCTCGGGAATGTGAACGGTGGCGGCCGACAGCAATTCATAGGCGTAAGCAGGACTGTCCTGCCAGAGCCGGATGGCGACTTCGAGCTTCACCGTGAGTACGGCGAGCACCTTCTCCTCGGGTGTAGTTGCTGTGGCCGCCACTTCCTCTGCCGCGGCCGCAGCTCCTTCCAGTAATCCCCGGACAATCCTGGCGAACGCCTCATCCTTGGTGCCAACGTACTTGTAGACGGTCGGCCGTGAAAGTCGGGATTCTTCAACGATGCTGGAGATCGTTGTTCGCCTGAACCCGTTGCGGCAAAAACATCGATAGGCGCTGTCGAGCACAATCTGGGCGGTTGGAGCCTTCGGCATGGGTACATAGTTAACATGTATTGTCAGTATTGTAAATACCTGCTGGTCGGAGGCTATGGCAGACGGCTCTGACGGCTTCGACGTTGCGTTGATTCAGGTTCACCGATCAAGTACCGCGACGCCCGGCCGCTCCAGCGGTGCGACGGCCGCCTGACCCGTACGCGGATACAGCACCTCGTTGATGCAGGTCACGAACAGAGCTACGCGCACAGAGCCTCAGCCTCCTCCCACCGGCCGGCCTGGCCGCGCGGCTCGTACCGCAGCAAGGGCTGCGCGCGGTGCAGCAGCCTGCGCAACTGCAGCGAGACGACCGGAGCGACGCCGGTGTAACGGTGGATCTGCGCCGCGTCGTCCAGCTTCTCGTACGGATCGCGCGGAACGCCGGCATGGACGAACACCTGGAACCGAGTGCCGGAGTTGCCGTACCCCCACGAAGGGGTCGCGATGGTCTGGGACTTGAGAATTTTTTTCATGATGCACTCCGCTCGGACTCGAGCTCATCGAGGGACTTGCCGGTGGTGTTGAGCCTGGATCCACCGTGTGGTTTGTGATCGGGTTTGCTGGTTGGTTCACAGCCGACCGCCGAACGGTGGATCCAGGCTCAGCAGTCTCCCCACTCAGTGGCGCGCCATCACGAGACGTCGGCTTCGACGTGCAGAACACGGCCGGGCTCCGTGGTCCACTTCTCGCCACCGTCGTGACTGATCAGGGCCCGGCCCTCGCCGTAGGCCGTGGTGTCGCTGTGAGCGATGCCGTAGGCGCCCTGTGTGGTCGCGGACCGAACCACCAGCGCGAACCGGTCACCGGCGTGGACCTGCAACGGCCGATCGAGCTTCAACTGGGCCCATCGCGCGGCCCATGAGACCTCGTCGGCGGGGATTTTCACGGACCCCACAGTGGAGCCCACGCCGTCGGCCGCGGTGCGGCGCAGGTCGAGGACCAGCGGCGCGTTCGGGTACCCGGACTGGAACGTGGTGAAGCGCACCGCCCGCAGTCGCCCGGCGCCCGGCATCGTGACTTCCTGCGCGCGTTCGAGCTCGCCCGCGACGTCCCAGTGGGTGCGATAGCCGGCGTCTCCGGTCTCCACTGCGTGGGGTCGCTTCGGCGCGCTACCAGGGCGGACTGGCACGGTTACGTCGTAGGACCAGCCGCACTCGATGGGCCGGATGGAGCCGTCGCTGTTGAACACCAGGGGCTGCCAGTAGTGCTTGGCGAGCGCCTCGTTCGCCTTCGCGTTCACCCACACGTCCGACTGGTAGAGGTACACAGTGCCGGAGCTGGTCTCGAGAGGCAGGACGTCCGTTGGCTGGCCACCGCACGAGGTCGTGGTGATGTTGGTCCCCGTGATGGTCGACGCCGGACGGTCCTACTTCTCCAGCCCGTCGGAGAAGTCGTCGGACAGCAGCACCGTTCCGTCAGCCGCGGTGACGGTGACGTCGTCGATGGTCGCCTTCTCGCCGTCGCCCTGGCCCTCGCGGAATCCAACGCGACCGTGGTCACTCGTGGCGTCCTCGGTGGTGTCCACTACTGACGTTGTCGCCGTGGTGTCGTCAAGGTGAGTCCGGT
>NZ_JABTYA010000162.1:0-166 GCF_013302945.1 Streptomyces sp. 8P21H-1
GTGGGCGTAGCGGGGCCGCCCGTCGGCGCCGGTCCGCAGGACCCCGAGCCGGGTCATGGCGGTGAACCACCCGGCCACCCGCACGGGGTCGGCACCGGCCACACCGCCGACCAGCTCGGCGAACTCGTCCGAGACCGGGCTCTCCAGGACCGGGGCGTCCGAGACC
>NZ_JABTYA010000162.1:241-1378 GCF_013302945.1 Streptomyces sp. 8P21H-1
CCCCAGACCGGATCGCCCGGGACCGGGCCGTCCGGGACCGGGCCGTCCGGGACCGGGGGGTTTTCGGGCGCGGCCTGTCCCCGCGCGTCCGCGTCGCCCTTGTGGCCTTCCCGGCCCTCCCGCTCCTCCTGCTCCTCCTGCTCCTCCTGGCCCTCCTGCTCCTCCTGGCCCTCCTGGCCCTCCTGGTCTTCTTGGTCTTCTTGGTCTTCTTGGTCCTCGTCGCTGCCGGGACAGCTCCGGGGGTCGTCCGGCCGCATGGCTGCCCGCCGGTCCGGCGCGAGGCCGGTACCGCTGTCCGGGTCGTCCGGTGTCGCGCAGGACCGGCTGTTCGGTATGCCGGACGACGTCCGGACAGGACGTGCCGATGCGTCGTCCTCCAGCGTCGCCAGCGCCCGCGCCACCTCCGCCGTCGCGGGACCCGCGTTGTCCAGCCACCACGACACCGCCGCCTGGTACGCGCCCGGATACAGCGCGGCGGCCACCTTCGGCACCGTGGCGGGCAGGGTGCCGCGCAGGTCGTCCAGGAGGGTGCGCAGCAGCAGCGGGTTGCCCGCACTCGCCCGTACGCAGTCCTCCACCCATGCCTGCGGGACCGCGCCGAAGTCGGAACGGACCAGCTCGGCCGTGGAGTCCGCGCCCAGCGGGGCGAGCGTGAGGGTGCGTACGAGCGCGGGGGACAGCCCGTGGGCGAGACCGGCCGACGGCGCGTCGACGTCGTACTGGCCGCGCTCGGTCACCACCAGCAGAAGAGGTAATCGGTCCACCCGCCGCACGACGTCGACGAGCCAGCGCCGCGAGGGCTCGTCCGCGAGGTGGACGTCGTCCACCGCGACGAAGAGCGGGGGCCCGGCCGCGAACGACCGCAGCAGCCGCCACAGCCAGGCCCCGCGGGCCCGTTCGTCCAGCACCCCAGGCATGACGGGCACCTCACGCACCTCGCGTGCCTCGCGTGCCTCGCGTGCCTCGCGCGTCCCGGTCGCCCCGGCCGTCCCGGTCGCCCCGGCCGTCCGGGACACCTCGGACACGTCCGCGCACTCCGTCTCGGCTCCGAGGAGCTGGCGTACCGCGGCGAAGGGCAGCCCGGTGTCGTCGGGGGAGCAGCGGGCCCGCAGCACCCGCATCCCGGCCCGCGCCGCC
>NZ_JABTYA010000163.1:0-166 GCF_013302945.1 Streptomyces sp. 8P21H-1
ACCGTCACCGCCGGGCCCTCGAAGCCGAACGTGTAGGACACGCGGCCCGAGGCCACGCTGCCCGCGCTGCCACTGCCCTGGTAACCCTCGAACTCGGGACCGGCCAGCAGATTGGCGTAGTCGTGGTACATGACGCCGGCGAAGACACCGGTCTGGCTGCCACGCA
>NZ_JABTYA010000163.1:242-3155 GCF_013302945.1 Streptomyces sp. 8P21H-1
GCCTTCGGAGACGACCCGCCACAGGTCCTCCGGCGAGGACACCCCGCCCGGATAACGGCACGCCATCCCCACGATGACCACCGGATCGTCCGCCACCGACGGCAGCACCGCCACCGGCACCACCGCCGCCGACTCCACCGCACCGAACAGCTCGTCCAGCAGGTACCCCACCAGCGCATGCGCCGTCGGGTAGTCGAAGACCACCGTCGCCGGCAGCCGCAGACCCGTCGCCTTGCCCAGCCGGTTGCGCAGCTCCACCGCCGTCAGCGAATCGAAGCCCAGGTCCTGGAATGCCCGCGCCGGGTCCACCGTCTGCGCGCCCGCGTGGCCGAGGACCACCGCGATCTGACCGCGCACCAGGTCCAGCAGCACCTCACGCCGCTCCTCGGCGCCCAGCCCTTCCAGACGCTGCACCAGACCCGCCGTCGCCGCCGACCCACCGGCCGCCGAACGACGCCTGCGGGTGCGCACAAGGCCGCGCAGCAGGTTCGGGACGTCCTCCTGGCCGCGCAGGGCGGCCAGGTCGAGGCGTACGGGCAGGACCACCGGCTCGCCGGAGGCAAGGGCCGCGTCGAACAGCGCCGTGCCCTGCTCCGCCGTGACCGCCGGCAGGCCCGACCGCGCGATACGCCGCCGGTCCGTCTCCGACAGTCCCTCCGTCATCCCGGCGTCCTGCGCCCACGGACCCCACACCAGGGACACCGCGGGCAGGCCCAGGGTCCGGCGGTGCTCCACGAGCGCGTCCAGGAACACGTTCCCCGCCGCGTACGCACCCTGCCCCGCGCTGCCGAACGTCCCCGCCACCGAGGAGAAGAGGACGAAGGCGTCCAGGTCCAGGCCGAGGTCCCTGGCGGCCTCGTGCAGGTTCCACGCCGCGTCCACCTTCGGGCGCAGCACACCCGTCAGCCGCTCCGGCGTCAACGACCCGACCATGCCGTCGTCCAGCACACCGGCCGCGTGCACCACCGCGCGCACCGGGCGGTCGGCCGGCACCCCGGCCAGCAGTGCGTCGACAGCCGTACGGTCGGCCAGGTCGCACGCCGCGACCGCGACACGGGCTCCCAGGCCGGACAGCTCGGCCGTCAGGGCGTCGATGCCCTCGGCGGCCGGGCCTCGCCGGCTCACCAGCAGCAGATCCCGCGCACCCCGCTCCACCACCAGGTGCCGGGCCACGATGCGGCCCAGACCGCCCGTACCGCCGGTCACCAGTACGGTGCCGTCGTGCGTGGCCGAGAGCGGGGCGTCGATCTGCGGGTCCGCGGTGTCATCGGCCGGGTTCGTCCGGGCCAGGCGCGGCGCCCGTACCTCGCCGTCCCGTACGACGGTCTCGGTCTCGTCCGTGGTGAGGGCGGCGAGCACCGCTGTGGCGTCCGTGCCGCTCTCCATGTCCAGCAGCCCGAAGCGTCCCGGGTGTTCCAGCGACGCGGAGCGCACCAGGCCCCGTACGGGAGCGGAGATCATCCCGTCGACGCCGTCGGTGCCCGCCGTGTCCCGCGTGACGAACACGAGGCGGGAGTCGGCGAACCGCTCCTCGGCCAGCCACGACCGCACCAGCTCCAGCGCCCGCGTCGCGGCACCGTGCACGGAACCGACCACGTCGGCGCCGTCGAGGGAAGCACCGGCGTCGACGAGTACCGTCCCCGGCACCTCACCGGCACCGGCCAGCTCCTCAAGACCCGCGAACGCCACGAACCCGTCATCCGACAGGCCCGCTACCTCACCCAGCACACCCACCGGACCCGTAACGGCACCGGCCCCAGCAACCCGCGCCGGCACCCACTCCACCCGGTAGAGCGACTTCGAGGCGTCGTCAGGGCGTACGGTCGCGGTGGCCGCGCGGACGGTCAGGGACTCCACGGAGGCGACGGGCGCTCCGGTGGGATCGGCCAGCCGTACGCCCAGGGTGTCGTCCCCGGTCCGGGTCAGCCGGACCCGGAGCACCGACGCACCGGACGCGTGCAGCGACACACCTTCCCAGACGAACGGAACCCCGCCCGGGGCGTCGTCGTCGCCGAAGGCGAAGGAGGCGTGCAGGGCCGCGTCGAAGAGCGCCGGATGCAGGCCGAACGGCGTACCGTCCGTCTCCTCGCCCAGGGCGACCTCGGCGAACACCTCGTCGCCGTGCCGCCAGGCGGCGCGCAGGCCCTGGAAGGCGGGACCGTAACGGAGGCCGACCTCGGCGAGGCGCTCGTAGCAGTCGGTCACGTCGACCGGTACGGCGTCCCGCGGCGGCCACACCGACGCGTCGAAGTCGGGGGTGACGGCGTCCGGCACCAGCACGCCCTGGGCGTGGAGGGTCCAGGACTGGCGCTCGTCCCCGGCGTCGTCCCGGGAGTGGACCGCGACCGTACGGCGTCCGGAGTCGTCCGGCTCTCCGACGCTCACCTGGATGCGTACGGCACCGCGTTCCGGCAGTACCAGCGGCGTGGGCAGGGTCAGTTCCTCGACCGTGTCGCAGCCCACCTCGTCGGCGGCCCGGACGGCGAGTTCCAGCAGGGCCGTGCCCGGCACCAGTACGGCGCCCTGGACGACGTGGTCGGCCAGCCACGGGTGGGACTGCGTCGACAGCCGACCGGTGAACACCAGCCCGTCGCCACCGGCGAGCTCGACGGCCGCGCCGAGCAGGGGGTGCCCGGCCGCGCCGAGACCGGCCAGCCGGATGTCACCGGCGCCGGCCACGGTTCCCGTCGGCCAGAAGTACTCGTGCTGGAAGGCGTAGGTCGGCAGGTCCACCGCACGGGCGCCCGTACCGTCGAGGACGGTGGCCCAGTCGGCGGCGACGCCGCACACGTGCAGCCGGGCGAGAGTCGTCAGGACTGCGGTGACTTCCTCGCGGTCCTTGCGCAGCAGCGGGACCAGGACCGCGTCCTCACCCGCGCTCTCACGCGCCATACCACTCAGCACACCATCGGG
>NZ_JABTYA010000164.1:0-637 GCF_013302945.1 Streptomyces sp. 8P21H-1
CGCCGGGCCGCGGGGCCGCGGGGCCGCGGGGCCGCCGGGCCGTCTCAGCGCCGGAATCCGCCCTCCGAGTCGATGACCTGCCCGGTGATCCACTCGGCCTCGTCCGTGGCCAGCCAGGCGATGAGCCGTGCGGGGTCGTCCGGCATCCCCCAGCGCCCGGCCGGGAACATCGAGGCGACCGCCCGGTGCGCCTCCCCGGTCAGATAGCCGGTGTCGACCGGTCCGGGGTTGACGGTGTTCACGGTCACGGCGTGCTCGGCGAGGGCGGTCGCGAGGGAACGGGTGACCGACGCGAGGGCGCCCTTCTGCAGCGCGTACGCGATCTCCTGGGGCATCCCGCCGGCGATGTCCTGGCCGGAGGTCATCATCACCACGCGCCCGCCGGGTGCCCGCGGCGGCAGCGCGGCGCGCAGCCGGGCGTAGGCCTGGACGAGCAGGATCACGGACCGGGTGTCGACCGCCCAGTGCGCGTCCAGCATCGCCGCGTCGATCGCGTCCAGCGGTCCGTCCGAACCGCTGAGGGCGTGGTTGGCGACGAGGATGTCGAGCCGCCCGCCGAGGGCGTCCGCCGCCCTGGCGACCAGTTCGGCCGGCGCCCGCGGCCCGGAGAGGTCGCCCGGCCCGTCGACGACCCGCG
>NZ_JABTYA010000165.1:0-1076 GCF_013302945.1 Streptomyces sp. 8P21H-1
AACAGCGCCGCCAGATCCGCCGTCCGCGGCAGATCCGGTACCGCCGCGGACAGCGCCTCGCGCAGCGCGGCCGCCGAACCCGCCGTCGCCGCCAGCGCGCCCGCGACGAGCGAGCCGAAGAGCTTGCCGCGCAGGACCGACTCGTCGTCGGTGACGACACGGCCCGCCAGGTCCGGGACGGGGATGCCGTGCCGGGCGAGGCGGGCCGGGCTGATCCGGATGTCCGCCAGATCGCGGTAGACGAGCCGCACCGGATCCCCGGCGGGGGAGAGCACCACGAGCAGGTTCTGTCCGTGGGCCTCCAGGGCGACTCCCAGCTCCAGCAGGCGCAGCCCCACGGTGAGCGCGAGTCTGCTGAACTCCGCGAGCCGGGCGGGCGACAGGGGCTCGACGCCCGTCACGAGAGCGGCGACCGGGACGACCCGCTCGCCCGTTCCCGCGTACAGGTCGGGGGACTCCCGCGAGACGGCGGCCAGGTCCGGGGTGCCGGCGCTGACCGCGCCGAGCGTCCGCGTGATGTGCAGCAGCCCGCCCAGGCGGGCGGCCATCGACTCCATGAACGCCGACACCGTGGCGGCCGACGTGATCGAGTACACCGAGATGTCCCGCACGGACGAGGTCAGCCGGGCGCTGAGCGCGGTCTTGAGGTGCGGTCCGCCCGGCACGGCCAGGGTACGCAGGGACATCAGGGGATGAGCGGCCGTACCGGCTGCGACGGGGTACTCGTCCTTCAGCACGTGCCGTGCCTGCCACGGATGCACGGGGATCAGCAGCCGCCCCGCCTCCCGGTACGGCCACGCGCCCGTCGAGAGGCAGTCCTCCTCCCGTACGGCGACCGTGCCCAGCTCGACCACCGGCCGGTGCTCCGGGGCGTACGCCAGCTGCTCGGCCACCGAGAAGCCGGGCCGCGCACGGCAGTTGGGATGGAAGGGGTGCCCGTCGACGACCCGCTGCTCCCACTCCCAGAGGGTGCGGGGACCGGCCGGCGGGACCTGACCGGCCGGCGGGACCTGACCGGCCGGCGGGCCCTGTCCCGGGCCAGCGAGGCGACGCTGTGCGCGAGTTCCGCGGCGAAG
>NZ_JABTYA010000166.1:0-11311 GCF_013302945.1 Streptomyces sp. 8P21H-1
CGTGAGCGCACGGGACCTGGCCCGGCCGGTGCCGGAGCTCGCCCCCGGCGACACGCTCGCGCACGCCGTCGAGCAGCTCAGACAGCACCGGGCCTCGCTCGCCGTGGTCCGCGGCGCGGACGGCGGACTGACCGGCCTGGTCAGCCTGGACGACCTGCTGGCCCGGCTGATGGAGCCGCGGAGGACGCCGTAGGAGGTCGTAGGAAGGGGCCGGGCCCCCGCCGTGCACGGCGGGGGCCCGGCCCTCATGTGTCCCGCGGTGGAACACGCCTCACAGCGAGGCGAAGTCCCCTGCCAGCGCCGAGGCCAGACGCAGGTGCGGCTCGGCCTCCTCGGCGCGGCCCTGGCGCTGGAGGGTACGGCCGAGCATGAGGCGGGCGTAGTGCTCCACCGGGTCGCGCTCGACCAGGACGCGCAACTGTGCCTCCGCCCGGCCCAGCTGGGCCGAGTGGTAGTAGGCGCGGGCCAGCAGCAGGCGGGGGCCCGTCTCCTGCGGCACCTCCTCCACCAGGCTGTCGAGGACGCGCGCCGAAGCGGCGTAGTCCTTGGCGTCGAAGAACATCCGGGCGCGCTCCCAGCGCTCCGCGGCCGTCCCGTGGTCGTAGTACGTCGTGTCCACGTCTGACCTCCTTCGACGGGCAGAACCCCCCGGCTTTGTTGAATATTCCACAACCAGGCGGCGGGCCGCCGGGAGAGGGCGGGGGAGGGTATGACGGACCCTCTCCCGCGGGACTAGGTTGGTCGGCATGAGCAATCTCGATCGCGAGGCCGTCCCCTCGCCGTGCGGTGGCCGCGGCTTCGTGGTGGCGGAGCCGGTGCGTGAACTCCTCACCCCCCGCCGCGTCAAGCTCGGCGAGTCCAGCGAGGTCCGGCGGCTGCTGCCCAACCTGGGCCGGCGCATGGTGGGCGCATGGTGCTTCGTGGACCACTACGGCCCCGACGACATCGCCGAGGAACCCGGCATGCAGGTGCCCCCGCACCCGCACATCGGTCTGCAGACCGTCAGCTGGCTGCACGAGGGCGAGGTGCTGCACCGCGACTCCACGGGCAGCCTGCAGACGATCCGCCCCCGCGAGCTGGGCCTGATGACCTCCGGCCGGGCCATCAGCCACTCCGAGGAGAGCCCCAGGTCGCACGCCCGCTTCCTGCACGGCGCGCAGCTGTGGGTCGCCCTGCCCGACAGCGACCGCCACACCGAACCGCGTTTCGAGCACCACAGCGGGCTGCCCGTCGTGACGGCCCCCGGACTGCGGGCCACGATCGTCCTGGGCGGCGTCGACGGGGCGGTCTCGCCCGGTACGACGTACACGCCGATCGTCGGCGCCGACCTGGCGCTGGAGAGGGGGGCCGACGTACGCCTGCCGCTGGAGCGGGACTTCGAGTACGCCGTGCTGTCCATGTCCGGCGAGGCGCACGTGGACGGGGTGCCGCTGCTGCCGGGATCCATGCTCTACCTGGGCTGCGGCCGCACCGAACTGCCGCTGCGGGCCGAGTCCGACTCCGGCCTCATGCTGCTCGGCGGCGAGCCGTTCGAGGAGGAGCTGGTGATGTGGTGGAACTTCATCGGACGCTCCCAGGCGGACATCGAGCAGGCCCGGACGGACTGGATGAACAGCTCGCGCTTCGGCGAGGTGAAGGGCTACGACGGCGATCCGCTCCCCGCGCCGGACCTGCCGCCCGTGCCGCTGAAACCGCGGGGGCGGGCGCGCTGACCAGGTTGGATGCTGCGGTTGCTGGCGGCAGGGCCACGGTCCGGGACGGCCTTGGGCGAGGCGCATGCGGATGCTCTCCGGTGAACGACCATGCTCGGCGCGAGGACTTCGGGAGCGCGCGGCACGTCGAGGGTCTGGTCGTCCGCGGGCAGGTCCGGCAAACCCGACGCCGACCCGACGCCGACTCCACTGACGCGTAATCAGGCAGGTTTTCGCTGAGTGCCTCGGACGTCTTCAGGATGGCTTCCGCGGTTCGTGGACGGTTGTGTCAGCGCGCCGCGGCGGTCAGTCCGTCGCGGTGGATGCGGGTGTGTTCGGCGACGCGCCGGCCGAGGTGGCGGGCGGTGTTCAGGTCTGCGTCGTGGACCTCGGGTGTGTCATTGAAGCTTTGTGCGCCGGCGCCGAGGTAGAAGCCGAGGCGGTTGTCGTCCTGGGGGCTGGAGGTGGTGGTGTTCCAGCCCGGCAGGAGATTCAGGCTCACCCAGAGCATTCCGTGCTGGGCCGCCAGGAGTGCCAGGTACTGCAGGGTGTGCAGTTTGTCGCCGCTCATGGAGCCGGAGTTGGTGAATCCCGCCGCGAGCTTGTCGCTCCAGGCGCGGGTCATCCACCGCTTGCTGGTGGCCTCGGCGAAGGCGTGGAATGCCCCGGACGCGGTGCCCATATAGGTGGGAGTGCCGAAGACGATGGCGTCCGAGGCGTCCATCAGTTCCCAGTCGGCGTCGCTGAGGGAGGCGACGTCCACGCGGTGGACCCGGGTCCCGGCGACGGAGCGTGCGCCGTCCGCGACGGCCGTGGCGATCTGCGCGGTGTGGCCGTAGCCGGAATGCGACGCGATGACGATCGAGATGTCGGACATGGGGTGTTCCTCTTCTGCCGCGATGACGGCGTGTTCGGTGGCGTCGGCGGACGACGAGCTGCCTGCTGCGACGGTCGGCCGCACTGCTCCACGAATGAGGGCCGGTGGCCTCGGTCGGGGTGTGGTGCACGCCCAGCCCCGCGGACCGGCGCTGCCCACCAGCAGGCATGTATCGCCGTTCCGGTTGAAACCGTATCACTGATCTATCGGTGATATGTGAAATCGGATATCCTTGTTCCATGAACGAGGGACGGCGCGCCGCGCGGCGCCAGGTACTGCAGGTGGCGGCCGAGCTCCTGGAGGAGGGCGGCAGCGAAGCGGTCTCCACGCGCGCGGTCGCCGCAGCCGCGGGCATCACGGCCCCCGCGCTCTACCGGATGTTCGACGACAAGAACGGGCTGCTGGCCGAACTGGCCGCCTACGGGTTCGAGATGTACCTGGCCGAGAAACTTGAGGCACTGGCGCTGACCCCCGACGACCCGATGGCCGACCTCTACCGCGGCTGGGACCTGCACGTCGACTTCGGACTGCGGCACCCGGCGTTCTACGTGCTCATGTACGGCACGGTGCAGCCCGGCCGGCGGCCCCCCGCCGCGGACGAGGCGCACGCCCTGCTGGTGACACTGCTGCGCCGCGCGGCCGAGGCCGGGCGCCTTCGGGTTCCGGTGGCACAGGCGACCCGCGTCATTCACGCGGCAACGACGGGTGCCACGCTGGCACTGATCGGCGAAGCGCCCTCACAGCGGGACCTGACCACTTCGGCACGGCTGCGGGACACCGTCATCGCCTCCATCACCACGGACTCACCCGCCTCGTCCGGGTCGGACCTGGCCTCGCGCGCACTCGCCCTCGACGCGGCACTGGAAACCGCACTCAGCACCGGACCCCCTGCCGCGGGCGCCGGGGTGTCCCTGAGAGGTACGGAGACAGCTCTGCTGCGCGAATGGCTGCAACAGTTGGCGGGCTGAACCGGGCACGTGCGGACCGGGGCCGGGCTCGGGCTTCCGGCCGCCGGTGCGGCCCAGGACGCGACCGGCGGCCGGAGAACTTCAGCAACAACGCGAACCCCATCTTCAGCCGACCGAGCAGACAGGTCCCTGACCAGGTTTCATGCCTTGTGGACTGTGTGGTCGGCGCAGGTCTGGCGGGAGGACCGATGCCGGAACCGCAGACGGGAACCTGGGGCACCGGAGATGCCGGTCCGCGTCGCCGGTGTCCGCTGGAGCGTCGGGGAGTGCTTCCAGGCCGCCAAGGGCCAGGTCGGTCTGGGATCACTACCAGGTGAGGCACCGGACCTCCTGGCACCGGCACATCACGCCCGCCGTGCTCGCCCTGGCCTTCCTGACCGTCCCGGAGATCCGCCACCTGCTCGTAGCCGTCTTCGACCCACCGGCGACCCCGCTGGACAGATGACGAAACCGTGGACGGAGCCGCGGAAGTTCACGTACCGTGTGGCCCTACGCCCCGAGATGGACGGAAGGAGGCGAGTGCCGTGCGGTTCACGTCTTTCCAGCGCTCCCTTTCCCGCTGTCCCGGCGTGGTTCGCAACTTCTGACCGGGAGCGCTCCCAGCAGCCTGTATCCCGGAGGAATCCATGACCGATCCGGTCATCCGCGCGCTCTCCGCGAGCGACGCCCATCTCTTCGACGCTCTCCCCGACCCACTGGGCACCCGTGAAGGCCATCGGCGTACCCGGTTCCGCCCCGACTGGAAGCGCGTCGCCCTGCGCGACGGCGAGGTCGTCGCACGCGGCGCGTGGTGGGGCGGCCCCGACGACTCGGAGCCCGTCAACATCAACTGGTTCGATGTGGCCGAGGGCGAGGAGGAGGCGGGGGCCCAACTCCTGCGCTCTGCCCCCTGGCAGGTCGAACTCGAGATCAACCTGCCTGGCGGCTGGCGGGACAAGCCCGACCTGCGCCCCGCGGCCGAGGCACGCTTCGCCGCCGCACGAGCCGCCGGGTACGAACTCCTGGTGGAACGCTTCCTGTACCGCTGGACCCCGGAGCGAGGTCTGCCCGAGCGGCCCGGACGCCTGCGCTTCAGCGCCGAACCCGACGACACCGTGTTCTTCGACGCGTTGCGCCGCATCCACTCCGTCACCCTGGACGCCCACGCGCTCAAGACCATCAAGGAGGGCGGCCTCGATCAGGCCGCCCAGGAGGAACTCGACTTCTTCCACTGGTGCCCCTCCCCGCGGGAGTGGTGGCAGATCGCGCACACGCCGGAGGGCGACCTGGCCGGCATCCACATCCCGGCTCACAACCCCTCCGGGCCGACCATCGGCTTCATCGGAGTCGTCCCGGAACAGCGCGGTCACGGCTACGCCTACGACCTCCTCGCGGAGTGCACCCACTTCCTCGTCGGACAGGGCGCGGAGTTCGTCAGCGGAGCGACGGACCGGGGCAACTTCCCCATGGCCGCGAACTTCACCAAGGCCGGCTTCCCCGTCGTCAGCGAGCGCATCAACTTCCACCCGGCGGGCCAAACGGCCTAGCGGTCGATCCGAGGGGCTGCCGCGGGCACGGGCCCCGGCGCAGCGGTCCGGGTGCACGGCCTGCGAGAGATCGTCAACGCGATCTTCCACGTCCACCGTGTTCCTTCTGCTGCTGCTCCGTCTGCGTCAGCTCGGAGTCGTCGTTGTCGTCGGCGGTCCGGACGTCGTCCAGGCTCGGCAGCCCCTGCGCAAGCCGGAGGACCGCCTCGATGCTGTCGGCCGGCGGCGGTCCGTCGGGAACCGCTTCGGTCCGGGTGGCGGTGGCGGCGCCCGTGCCGGTCCCGCAGCCGTCGTTGCCGAGGAGGTCGTCGAGCGCGCCGTACGTCGCCATCAGGCTGTCGCTCCCATCACTCCGACCTCGACGCTCCACGATCGCCGGCGGAGCCGAGCTCAGGAACCGGCGAACGTGTCGGAGCCGAGCACCTTCAGCAGGGCGAGCTTGTCGTAACTCTCGGTGCCGGGCGTGGCCGTGAAGATGAGCAGTGACTGCCCCTGATCGGGGTCCAGCAGCGTCTGACAGTAAAGGTCGATCCGCCCCACTTCGGGATGGACGAAGCGTTTGGCGCTGCTCCACCGCAGTCCTATCTCCTGGCGGTTCCACAGCTCGGTGAATTCCTTGTTGTGCCGCAGGTCGGCCACGAGCGCGGCGGCCGGCGACCCGGGGCCCTGCGCAGTGGCGACAGCGCGCAGGACGGTGACGTAGATGCGGCTGTGCAGGTGGTGGTCGTCGGGCAGGTAGCGAGCGCGGGCGGTGGGATCGGTGAACCACCGGTAGAGGGCGCTGCGTGCCGGACCGGTGTGATGCGTCTCGTCGCCGAGCAGGGCCACGGCGGGCGGCGTCTGCTGCAGCGTCTCCCCGACCGGACTCATGATCTGGGCCGGGGTGTCCTGGAGCCGGTCCATGACGCGCAGCAGCCCGGGACTGATGTGCGTGTCGCGCAGATGCCGTGGTTGCAGGCGGTGCCCGCACAGCAGGAACAGGTGGTCACGTTCGTCCGGGGTCAGGCGCAGCCCCCGGGCGATGGCTGCGGCCATCTGCTGGGACGGCTGGGATCCGCTGCCGCGTTCCAGACGGGCCAGATAGTCGGACGACATGTCGCACAGCTCGGCGACCTCCTCGCGGCGCAGCCCGCTCGTGCGGCGGCGAGCGCCCCGGCGCAACCCGACATCCTCGGGTTGCATCGACTCCCGGCGGCCTCGCAGGAAGGCGGCCAGGCCGTCACGGTCCAGTGTCGTGTCCACCATCGGGATCCCACCTCACATGTCGTCTGCCCCGACCTCATCGTCGGACAGGTCGGCGGTGGTTAGCCACGCCCTGCCGTTCAGTGGCTGAGCAGGTCCTTCATCCGCCGGCACGGAAGGCTTCCACTGGGTGACAGCAGAGATCGAGCACGCAACATCTGGAGGATGTTCCTCATGGCCACATGGACTGCTGACCAGCTGCCGGACATGATCGGCAGGACGGTCATGATCACCGGTGCAAGCAGAGGGATCGGACTGGTGACCACCCGCGAACTCGCGCGGGCCGGCGCCCACGTGGTGCTGGCCGTGCGCGACGTCGACAAGGCACGCCGGGCGGTGGCCGGTATGCGCGGCACCTTCGATGTCCGCCAACTCGATGTCGCCGACCTGGACTCGGTGCGAGCGTTCGCGCAGTCCTGCCCCGGCGGGATCGATGTCCTGATCAACAATGCCGGAGTGATGGACATCCCGGCGGCACGTACCGCGCAAGGCCTGGACGTGCAGACCGCGACGAACTACTTCGGCCCGTTCGTGCTCACCGACCTGCTGCTGCCCAAGCTGACCGACCGCGTGGTGATGGTCTCCAGCCAGCTGCACCGGTTCGCGAGGCTGAACCTCGACGACCTCGACTGGCGCACCCGCAAGTACAACCCGCTGGCCGCCTACGAGTCCTCGAAGCTTGCCGTCATTCTGTTCTCGCTGGAACTGCAGCGCCGCCTGACCGCGGCAGGCAGCCCCGTCCGCTCGGTCGTCGCGCACCCCGGCGTCGCGCGGACCGGACTGGTCACGCACTCGAAGCTCAACATCGTCAACCGGCTGCCGTTCCTGGTCCAGGACGTCGAGCAGGGAGCGCTGCCGCTGCTGTACGCGGCCACGCAGGACGTCCCCGGCAACGCGTACGTCGGCCCGGACGGTCTGTTCAGCTTCACGGGCTACCCGCTGATCCGCAAGCCCAGCCGGGCCGGCCAGGACCCGGCCCTCGCCAAGCGCCTGTGGCAGGCCACCGCCGCTCTCACCGGAACCGGCGCCTGACCCTGCGGGGGACCGCCGGCTTTCCGTTCGGTTGAGCGTCCAGCCGCGGGTGAACCGAACAGCGACTCGTCACGAATGTCGGAGGAGGTTCGCACGCAGCACCTCTTCGAGGTTCAACTCCACCTCGCGCGTGTGAGCCCCGGCTGCGAGTGCCGCCCGGGCAAGCTCTCCAGAGACGGGGGTGAACGTTTCGCCGAGCAAGCGGTCCTCCGCGCGCAGTGCGTCCTCGAGCGTGCCGTCGGCCGCGTCGATCGCTTCGGTGGCCGCGGCGCGGACACCGTCGGGCAGGGTCGCGATGGTCCGTGCGACCCACTCGACATATTCGTCCAGTTCCGCGGCGGGCAGAGCTCGGTTCACCCATCCCCACCGCTCGGCGGTCGCCGCGTCGACGAGCCCACCTGTCAGCACGATCTCGAGAGCGCGAGCGCGACCCACGAGGCGGGGCAGGTGGGCCGTTGCACCGGCTCCGGGGACGATGCCGGTCAGTGTCTCGAACTGGCCGAACGCCGCGGTTTCGAGGGCCGCGAATCGCAGATCCAGGCTGGAGAGCAGCTCGGCTCCGCCGCCACGGGCGAGTCCCGCGACCTTGGCGACGGTGGTCTGGGGCAGACGCCGCCAGCGTTCGTGAAGCCGCATCATCGGGCCCGTCCCGACAAGCGTCTCCTGCGCGACCGGGAGGGCGGCGTAGGTCGCGGGGTCCTCCACGAATGACAGGTCGCCGTGCGCCAGGAAGAACTCCGGATTGGCGCTCTGGACCACGATGACGTGCAGATCGGGATCATTCTCGGCCGAGGCGGCGACCGCGTCCAGGTCGAGCATGAGCTGCGCCGTCATCAGGTTGACGGGTGGAACATCGATCGAGACCCAGAGCACCCCGTCCTGGCGCTTGACATGGAGGCTGGGCAGGGACTGCTCGGTCATGGGATTCCTTCGGGTTGACGGTATCTCTGGTATACCTGGCGCATGACAGGTACTTCAACGAAACCTGGTATCCGCGAAGATCCGGCCGGTCACGGGATCATCGTCGGCCCGCAGCGCGAGCTCCTGGATCAGCTGCTGGACAAGTGGGGTCACCTGCTGCTGGCCGCGTTGTGCCGGCAGCCGCGACGCTTCAACGAGCTCAAGAGGGAGCTCGACGGGGTCACCCAGAAATCCCTGACGCAGGCACTGCGACGGTTGGAACGCAACGGCCTCGTCGAGCGCCGGGTACTGACGCAACGCCCCGTTGCCGTGGAGTACCGGATCACGCCGCTGGGTCGCACGCTCGAGGAGCCCTTCTCGATCCTGCGCACCTGGACCGCCGACCACCTCCCCGAGGTCGAACGACACAGGGCTGCGTTCGACGAAGGCGCGGACACCCTTTAGCCGGCGACTCGCGTCAGCAGCCTGCGAGCCACGAGTAGGACGTCGCTCTCGCGCAGCCCGGCACCGACCCCTGTCCCGGTCTTGCAGACGCTGAGGGTCGTCAACGTGGCGACAGCCGGCGAGGAGCGCCTCGCGTAGCCCGGTGGCCGCCTCCTCGTCGTCGGCCTGCCGGACATCCGGGCCGAGCTGAGGGAAGTGGTGGCCGTCATCGAGTCGGATGAGGGGTGCTGCGGAGGGCACAGGTCGTCTCTTCCCGAAGACGTGGAGCCCGCGGGGCCGCACCGCGAAGCGCCAGGCTGCCAACCGCGGCCGAGCGTGAGGGCCGGCGGCACCGTGGTGGAGGCACTGCCGCAGCCGTTCCGATTGTCCTTCAAGCACGTTGCCGGCCCTGGCGAGCACACACCTGACCTTCTGGCCGTCCTGCCGGGCGGTGGCGTGTGGAGGGCCGGTGTTTTCCTCGCACACATGTACAGGGCCAGATGCCGCCGCGATGGTAATAACAGGCCCTTCGGGCTGCTTGTGCCACCACGAGCACCGATCGCACCGCGCGGCTGTGGGACATCGGCCTTCCCGCGCGTGAGGAGGAGGCGATCGACAGGATCTGCCGGTCTGTGGGCCGCGATCTCACGGCGGACGAGCGCGCCTGGTATCTCAAAGGCATGCCCTCGGCTCCGGCGTGCCGGCAGGTGGCGAACACCTCGTGATCCGGCACGGGCCGAGCGGTGCGGCTCCGGAGGATCGGGCGGAGACGGTGGTCCCAGCCGATCTCCCGCACCCCGCGCCCCGCACCCCGTCCTCCGTCCGGTGCCGCGGACGCGTGCTCCGGGAGCGGCGGTGTCTAGCGGTCCGCGGAGGCGGGGGGAGCGGTCCGGGGGACGGCCGTGCGGCGGGTCAGCAGGCGCAGGCAGGCCAGCGGGCGGTCGCGTACCGGGCGGCGGGTGACCGCGGCGCCCCGGACCTTCACCGATTCCAGGCGCTGGTGGTGCAGGTCCAGCACGAAGCGCATCAGCCGCCGGTGCTCCGCGGGGCAGTGGTCCAGCAGGACGCGGGCCTCCCGGAGCGTGGCGTCCGCGGTCCGCGCGGTGGCCGCGATCAGGGCCCGTACGCCGGGCAGGTCGCGGCCCCGTTCGAGGTCCTCGCGCGTGACGCCGTACTGCTCCAGGTCGCTCATGGGCAGGTACAGGCGTCCGCCGCGCAGGTCCTCCGCGAGGTCGGTCAGGATGTCCGTCCGCTGGGCCGCGTCGGCGAACAGCCGGCAGCCCGCCGCGAACTCGGCGCTGCCGCCGCCCTGGTGGGCCAGACCCGAGGTGATCATCAGGAACGGCCAGGTCAGCCGCTCCACGTACCGCTGGTAGTCCGCCTCGGTGGCGAAGCCGGGGAAGTCGAGGTCGATCCGCGCGCCGTCCAGGTACGCGTCGACCCAGTGGCGCGGCAGCTCACGGTCGGCCGCGGTGTGCAGGAAGGCCCGCAGCAGCGGGTGCCCGGCGCTTCCCGAGTCCAGGGCCGCCCGCACCCGCGCGTCCCACGCGTCGTAGCGCCGGGTGCGCTCCCGGACCGTGCCGCGGTCGCAGACGTCGTCGGTGAACGACGCGAACGCGTACCCGGCCAGCGCGTGGGGCTGGTGGGGCGCGGGCACCATCAGGCGCACCGCCAGATAGCCGGCCGGCTCCCGCCGCCGCATGAACCGCGCGGCCTTCATGTAGTCGTCGCGCAGCACGCCCCGGCTCACCCCGGCCGTCTCCAGGCACTTCCGCCAGGTCCGCACGTGTTTCTCCCCTGCCACCGCCGCCGCGCACCGCCCGTGCCGGAGCGACGCACGTTATCAGCCATGTGATCTTCGGCGGACGGCAGGTCCGGGGAGGTCAGCGCCTCCTGCGCAGGGTGAACGCGGCGCCCGCGGTGATCAGCAGCCCCGCCGCGCCGCCCGCGACGAGCGGCAGGGCCGGGGCCCGGTCGCCCCCGCCGGAGACGGGGGAGGCCGCCTCGCCGGGTGTGCCGGACAGTGTCTGCGTCGGCCGGGCGGGCGTGCTCGCGGCCCCGGCCGGTGACTCCGGCGCGGCCGGGGTGGTGGTCCCCGCGGCGGCGGACTTCGTCGGCTTCGCCGTGGGCGCCGGTGCCGTGGAACCGGTGGCTCCGGCACTCTTCTTCCCCGCGGCGGGGAAGACCACGTCGGAGCACGAGTAGTAGGTGTCCGGTGTGCTCGTGTTCTGCCAGACCGTGTAGATCAGGTGGCGTCCGGTGCGGTCGGACGGCAGTTCGGCCCGGATCCGGTAGGCGCCGTCCACCAGTTCCGGGTCGGTGGCCGTCGCGAAGGGCTCGGACGGCAGGTCGGACCAGGTGAGCGGCTTCGCCGGGTCGTAGCCGTCCTTCGTGAGGAACAGCCTGAACGTGCCGGTGTGCGGGATCGTCGACCGGTACGTGAGCGTCAGGCCGGCCCCGGGGGCCAGCCGGGTCGAGGGCCAGTCGGTGCGGGGCAGGTCGAGGCCGCGGTAGGCGGCGAGGCCCCCGCTGCACAGCCTGCCGTCGGGGACGACCTGCCGGTCCCGGCCGTTCACACCCGCCAGCCGCAGGTTGTCGAAGGCGGCGACGCCCGAGGCCGCGGCGGCCCGG
>NZ_JABTYA010000167.1:0-6016 GCF_013302945.1 Streptomyces sp. 8P21H-1
CGCGACCCTGGCGGGTCGCAGCCCGAGGGGGTCGCGTCCCGGGTTCGCAGCCCCCGGGGCTGCGCCCTCAGGGACGCGGGGAACTGCGCGCCCGGCCACACTCGGCCAGCACCCGGCGAGCGTGTCTTCAGGGGCGCGGGGAACTGCGCGATCAGCCCTCACCGGCCCGCACCCGGCGGGTGGGTTTTCAGGGGCGCGGGGACCTGCGCGATCAGCCCTCACCGGCCCGCACCCGGCGGACGGACAGGCATTCCAGGGGCCCGGGGCCCGCCCCGCGCGGGGGCGGAAGGGGCGGAACGCCCCTGACGGCCCACATTTCCGGCCGCACCCCGTAATCTCGTCCCCGTGAGTAACGAAGACATCACGCTGACCGCCGCCGACGGCCAAGTGGAAGCGACCGTCCAGCCGGGCAACGGCGGACGCATCGGCGCACTGAAGGTCGACGGCATCGAACTCCTCCGCCAGGGAGACAAGTTCGGCTGCTTCCCGATGGTCCCCTGGTGCGGCCGCACCAGGGACGGCCGCTTCCTGAACGGCGCCACCCCCCACCAACTCCCCCTCAACTCCCCACCGCACGCCATCCACGGCACCGCCCGCGACGCCGCCTGGCGCACCGCCCGCACGGGCGAGGCCGAGGCCGTCATCACGTACGACCTCACCGACCCCTGGCCGTACACCGGCCGCGTCACCCAGGCCGTCACGCTGACCGGCGACTCCCTGACGCTCACCATGTCGGTGGAGACGTACGACGAGTCCTTCCCGGCGCAGATCGGCTGGCACCCCTGGTTCAACCGCAACCTCGGCGGCGAGGGCGCCCAGGACGTGCGCGTCGACTTCACCGCCGCCTGGCAGGAGGAGCGCGGGGACGACCACCTGCCGACGGGCCGCCGCATCGACCCGCGGCCGAGCCCCTGGGACGACTGCTTCGGCATGCCCGACGGCGTCGACGTCACCCTCACCTGGCCGGGGCAGCTGGAGCTGAACGTGGCCAGCCGCGAGCAGTGGGTCGTCGTGTACGACGAGCAGGAGGCCGCCGTGTGCGTCGAACCGCAGACCGGCCCGCCCAACGGGCTCAACACCGCGCCCCGCCTGGTCACCCCCATCGAACCGCTCGAAGCCGCCACCACCTGGACCTGGCGCCGCCTCTAAGCTGACCCCCATGAGCGACGACGCGCGCGGCGAGCTGCTGCAGCAGATCAAGGACAAGGCCGTGGTGCACGGCAGGGTGACCCTCTCCTCCGGTCTGGAGGCCGACTACTACGTCGACCTGCGGCGGATCACGCTGGACGGCGAGGCGGCCCCGCTGGTCGGGCAGGTGCTGCTCGACCTGACGGCGGACCTCGACTTCGACGCGGTCGGCGGCCTCACGATGGGCGCCGACCCGGTCGCCGCGGCGCTGCTGCACGCCGCCGCCGCCCGCGGCCGCCGCCTGGACGCCTTCGTCGTCCGCAAGGAGGCGAAGGCGCACGGCCTGCAGCGCAGGGTCGAGGGCCCGGACATCGCGGGGCGCCGCGTGCTCGTCGTCGAGGACACCTCCACCACCGGCGGTTCCCCGCTCACCGCCGTCGAGGCCGTGCGCGAGGCCGGTGCGGAGGTCGTGGGCGTGGCGACCATCGTCGACCGCGCCACCGGCGCCGCGGAGAAGATCCAGGAGGGCGCCGGCGTCCCGTACCTCTTCGCGTACTCCAAGGACGAGCTGGGCCTCGCCTGAACCCGAAGCCTTCCGGAACCGTTCGGAGCCGTTCGGAGCCGTCCGGAGCCGTCCGAGGCCACGCGGAGCCGTCCGGGACCGGAGCATTCGGGTGCGTCTGGAAAGATGGGGCCGACGATGACGTCGCCCCCTAGGTCAGGGTCACAAGCAGCACGCCACCCGCACATACAAGGAGCGGACAGATGCCCATCGCAACCCCCGAGGTCTACAACGAGATGCTCGACCGGGCGAAGGCAGGCAAGTTCGCCTACCCGGCCATCAACGTGACCTCGACGCAGACCCTGCACGCTGCGCTCCGCGGGTTCGCGGAGGCCGAGAGCGACGGCATCATCCAGATCTCCACCGGCGGTGCGGAGTTCCTGGGCGGTCAGCACAACAAGGACATGGTCACGGGCGCGGTCGCGCTGGCCGAGTTCGCGCACATCGTCGCCACGAAGTACGACGTCACCGTCGCCCTCCACACGGACCACTGCCCCAAGGACAAGCTCGACGGGTACGTCCGTCCGCTGATCGCGGTCTCCGAGGAGCGCGTCAAGGCCGGCCGCAACCCCCTCTTCCAGTCCCACATGTGGGACGGCTCCGCCGAGACCCTCGCCGACAACCTGGCCATCGCCCAGGAACTGCTGGGCCGCGCCGCCGCCGCGAAGATCATCCTTGAGGTGGAGATCACCCCGACCGGCGGCGAGGAGGACGGTGTCTCGCACGAGATCAACGACTCCCTCTACACCACGGTCGACGACGCGATCCGCACGGTCGAGGCCCTGGGCCTGGGCGAGAAGGGCCGCTACCTGCTGGCCGCGTCCTTCGGCAACGTGCACGGCGTCTACAAGCCGGGCAACGTCGTCCTGCGCCCCGAACTCCTGAAGGAGCTGAACGAGGGCGTGGCGGCGAAGTACGGCAAGCCGTCCCCGTTCGACTTCGTCTTCCACGGCGGCTCCGGCTCCTCCGAGGAGGAGATCCGCACGGCCCTGGAGAACGGCGTCGTGAAGATGAACATCGACACGGACACCCAGTACGCGTTCACGCGGCCGGTCGCGGACCACATGTTCCGCAACTACGACGGTGTCCTGAAGGTCGACGGCGAGGTCGGCAACAAGAAGACGTACGACCCCCGCACCTGGGGCAAGCTCGCCGAGGGCTCGATGGCCAAGCGCGTCACCGAGGCCTGCGGCCACCTGCGCTCCACGGGCACGAAGATCAAGTAAGCACCGCAGCCCCTGATGTCGGGGCGGGGCCCGGTCCTCCCCAGGGAGAGCCGGGCCCCGCCGCGTGTCCGCATGCCCGTGCCGTCCGGGACACGGCCGCCCGGAGCGCCCGGCGGCCGGTGATCCCAGGGTGTCTTTTCGGCGAAAGGGGACCCACCCGGCGGCCCCGGCGCGGGGGATAGCGCAAACTGGAACCCATGGCCATTCACGAGAACCTCCTCGGGGGACCGCCCCCGACCCACCTGCCCGACGACCCGGAGCCGCGCGAGCTCCTCGCGAACGGCACGGCACCCGCCGACGTCGCCGCGAAGTACCCGACCTCCTCGCTCGCCTGGGCCCGGCTGGCCGACGAGGCGTACGAGCGCGGCAGCGTCGTCGAGTCGTACGCGTACGCCCGTACCGGCTACCACCGGGGCCTCGACTCCCTGCGGCGCAGCGGCTGGAAGGGGCACGGCCCGGTGCCGTGGGAGCACGAGCCGAACCGCGGTTTCCTGCGCGCCCTGCACGGCCTGGCCCGCGCCGCGCAGGCGATCGGCGAGCAGGAGGAGTACGAGCGCTGCTCGCAGTTCCTGCGGGACTCCTCCGAGACGGCGGCCCGGACCCTGGGCTAGCCCGCGGTCCGTGCCGCGCACGCACGGACGACGCACGGATGACGCACGGACGGCGTGCGGACGACGCACGGACGGCGTGCGGATACGGGTCCGCCTGGTGTGACCAGGCGGACCTTGCGGTTTCGGGGCACGATTGTGGAGTATGCCCATGGGGACCGGGGCCCCCGTGTCGGAATTCGGCAGGGGCGGACCGCTACCCGGAGTGCAGCAGGAGACAGCGATGTCCCAACAGGCTCAGCCCCACGAGGTGCCCGCAACGGCTTCGGAGCCCGAGACCCCGCATCTCGACTTCCACGGCACGACCCCGTACGAGGACTACGTCCAGGCGGACGTCCTGACCCACCTCCAGCACACCCTCTCCGACGACCCCGGAGAGATGGTCTTCCTGGTGACGACCCAGGTCATGGAGTTGTGGTTCACCGTCATCGTGCACGAGTGGGAGACCGCGGCGAAGGCGCTGCGCGAGGACCGGGTGCCGGTCGCGGTGGCGGCCCTGAAGCGGTCCGTACGGGAGCTGGAGGCGCTGAACGCCTCCTGGAAGCCCCTCGGCCAGCTCACCCCGGCCCAGTTCAACTCGTACCGCGGTGCCCTCGGCGAGGGCTCCGGTTTCCAGTCCGCCATGTACCGGCGGATGGAGTTCCTGCTCGGCGACAAGTCCGCGTCCATGCTCGTACCGCACCGCGGCGCGCCCCGCGTCCACGCGGAGCTGGAGAAGGCATTGCAGGAACCGAGCCTGTACGACGAGGTGCTGCGCCTGCTCGCGCGGCGCGGGCACGCCGTGCCGTCGTCGGTCCTCGAACGGGACGTGTCCCGGCGCTACGAGCCGTCGCCCGAGGTGGAGGCCGTGTGGACGGACCTCTACGCCGGCGACGAGAGCGCCGAACTGGCCCGTCTCGGCGAGGCGTTGACGGATGTCGCCGAACTCGTGTGGCGCTGGCGCAACGACCACCTCGTCGCCACCCGCCGCGCGATGGGCGCCAAGACGGGCACCGGCGGCTCGGCGGGCGTGGCCTGGCTGGAGAAGAGGGCCCGCAAGAACGTGTTCCCCGAGCTGTGGACGGCGAGGTCCCATGTCTGAGCCCGGAGTCCACGAGTCGTACGGGAAGAAGGCGGCCGAGCTGGACGCCGCGGACGGGCTGGGCGGGCTGCGCGAGCGGTTCGTCCTGGACGACACGGTCTACCTGGACGGGAACTCGCTCGGTGCCCTGCCGCGCTCGGTGCCCGGACGGGTCGAGGACGTGGTGCGCCGCCAGTGGGGTTCGCTGCGGATCCGCTCCTGGGACGAGAGCGGCTGGTGGACGGCGCCGGAACGGATCGGCGACCGGATCGCGCCGCTGGTGGGCGCGGCGCCGGGCCAGATCGTCGTGGGCGACTCGACCAGCGTCAACGTGTTCAAGGCGGTCGTCGGCGCGGTGAGGCTGGCGAACGGGACGGACGGGACCGAGGGAACGGACGGGACCGAGGGAACGGACGGGGTGAACGGGGTTGGCGGGGCCGGCGGGTGGCGGCGGGACGAGATCCTGGTCGACGCGACGACGTTCCCGACGGACGGCTACATCGCCGCGTCGGCGGCCCGGCTCACGGGCTGCACACTGCGCCCGGTGGCGCCGGACGAGGTGCCGGACGCGCTGGGCGCACGTACGGCGGCGGTCCTGCTGAACCACGTCGACTACCGCACGGGCCGGCTGTACGACCTGCCGTCCCTGACGGCCGCGGTCCGCGCGGCGGGCGCCGTGTCGGTGTGGGACCTCTGCCACAGCGCGGGCGCCCTGCCGGTCGGCCTCGACGCGCACGGCGTGGACCTGGCGGTCGGCTGCACCTACAAGTACCTGAACGGCGGCCCGGGTTCACCGGCGTACCTCTACGTCCGCCGGGACCACCAGCCCCGCTTCGACTCCCCGCTGCCGGGCTGGAACTCCCACGCGGAGCCCTTCGCCATGACCCCGGACCACACCCCGGCCCCCGGCGTGGTCCGCGGCCGCGTCGGCACCCCCGACATCCTCTCGATGCTCGCCCTGGAGGCGGCCCTGGAGGTCTGGGAGGACGTGGAGATCGAGACGGTCCGGACCAAGTCCCTGGCGCTGACGGACTTCTTCCTCGAGTGCGTCGAGGCGTACGTACCCGCCGGCGCGGTGCGGTCGGTGACCCCGGCGGCCCACGCGCAGCGGGGCAGCCAGATCGCCCTGCGGTGCGCGGGGGCGGGCGAGGTGATGCGCCGCCTGATCGCCGCGGGGGTGGTGGGCGACTTCCGGGAACCGGACATCCTCCGGTTCGGCTTCACCCCCCTGTACGTGGGCTTCGCGGACGTGGAGAGGGCGGCACGCGTACTGGGGGAGATGTTCTGACGTTCTGACACCCAGACGTTCCGACGCCCTGGGGTTCTGACGCCCTGACGCCCTGGCGTTCTGGCGTGCACGGTCCTCATCCCCCGGCGGCGAACACCCCGTCCCGCGCGGCGGCGACCGCCGCCGCGGCGGCCCGCTCGGCCG
>NZ_JABTYA010000168.1:0-933 GCF_013302945.1 Streptomyces sp. 8P21H-1
CGGACGGGGGCACGGGCAGGTACGTCCCCTGCGCCGGCGCACCAGGAGGGGCGGGGGCCGCATGAGCGGGGGCTGTAGGGGCCGGACCCGGCGTCCCCCGCGCGGGTGCCCCCTGCCCGCCGCCCCGTGTCTCGTCCTCCGCCCCCAGCAGCGCCTGCGGCACGACCAGTACGGCCTGTACGCCGCCGTAGATGTTGGTCTGCAGCCGGACGGCGATCCCGTGCCGGCGCGCGAGCTGGGAGACCACGAACAACCCGATCCGGCCGTCCTGGAGCAGGCTCGCGACGTTCACCTGGTCCGGGTCGGCCAGCAGCGCGTTCATCCTGTGCTGCTCGGCCGGCGGCATGCCGAGCCCGCGGTCCTCGACCTCGACGGCGAGCCCGGAGGTGACGACGTCGGCCCGCAGCAGCACCTGCGTGTGGGGCGCCGAGAACACCGTGGCGTTCTCGACGAGTTCGGCCAGCAGATGGATCACGTCGGCCACGGCGTGCCCGCGCACGGTCCCCTCGACCGGCGGGACGAGCTTGACCCGTGAGTACTGCTCGACCTCGGCGGTCGCGGACCGCAGCACCTCGGTCATGGGGACCGGGTTGCTCCACTGCCGGCGCGAGACGGCGCCGCCGAGCACGGCGAGGTTCTCGGCGTGGCGCCGGATGCGGGTGGCGAGGTGGTCGACGTGGAAGAGGCCCTTGAGCAGGTCGGGGTCCTCGATCTCGTTCTCCAGCTCGTCGAGGAGCGAGATCTCGCGGTGCACGAGGGACTGGAGCCGCCGGGCCAGATTGACGAAGACCTCGACCTTCTGCTCGCTGCCGGCGCGGCTGGAGAGCCGGGAGGCCTGGACCACCGCGGCGACCGCGCCGTCCTGGGCGGACGCCAGGTCCTCGGCGAGCAGGTCGAAGTCGTCGGCGGCCGGGGCGGGCCGGCCGCGCGGTC
>NZ_JABTYA010000169.1:0-650 GCF_013302945.1 Streptomyces sp. 8P21H-1
CGGACGCGTCGCCGTGGACGGCGGCCCGCGGGGAGTCGGCGAGCGCCAGCAGGGACACGACTCCCGCCAGGGCGGTGCCGTCGGCGGACAGCCCGCGCAGCCGGTCGGCGAGCACGTCCCGTTCGACGGCGCCCGCGGTGTCGGTGACGTCGAGGGTCAGGCGTACGACGTCGGTGCCGACGGCGTCGAGCACGGCCGACGTCCACGGGTCCTCGGCGAGCGCGGCGGGCACCACGGCCAGCCAGGTGCCCGCCGGGACGGGCGCGTTGGAGGGCAGGGACAGCGGCTTCCACGTCTCGTGGTGCCGGTTGGAGTCGACCATCGCCTGGTCGCGCCGCCTGCGCCGCCAGGTCGACAGGGCGGGCAGCACGGCTCCCAGGGCGTCGGTGTCCACGGCCAGGTCGGCGGCGAGGCTGGTCAGGTCCTCGCCCTCGACGGCCGTCCAGAACGCGCTGTCCAGCGGATCGGCCCCACCGCCGGCGGCCTGGCGCCGGGTGTCGGGCCAGTACCGGGCGCGCTGGAAGGCGTAGGTGGGCAGCTGGATCCGGCGGGCGCCGGTGCCGTCGAGGAGGCGGGCCCAGTCGACCCGTACGCCGCCGGTGTGCAGGCGCGCCAGCGCGGTCAGCAGGGCGGTCTCCTCGTCCCGGTCC
>NZ_JABTYA010000169.1:723-1146 GCF_013302945.1 Streptomyces sp. 8P21H-1
CGCGAAGCGGACGGTCGCGCGGACGTGCTCCACCCAGTAGTCCGGGCTGCTCAGCTGCCCCGGTCCGGCGAGGGTGCCGGTGACGTTGGAGACGACCGGGATGCGCGGCTCGGCGTACGCCAACCCCCGCGCGACCTCGCGGAAGGCGTCGAGCATCGGCTCCATCAGCGCCGAGTGGAAGGCGTGGCTGACCGACAACTGCTGCGTCTTGCGGCCCTCGGCCACGAACTCGGCCGCCAGCGCCGTCACCTCGGCCTCAGGCCCCGCCACCACCACCGAATCCGGACCGTTGACCGCCGCTAGCGACAGCCCCTCGGTGAGCCGGCCGGTGACCTCCGCCTCGGTGACCTGGACGGCCACCATCGCACCGCCCGCCGGCAGTTCCTGCATCAGCCGGGCCCGAGCGGCCACCAGCGTGCAGGC
>NZ_JABTYA010000169.1:1249-1576 GCF_013302945.1 Streptomyces sp. 8P21H-1
GTCCAGCTGCGGGTCCAGCAGCGCCAGCACCTCGTCCAGCGCCGCCGCGAACACCGGGAAGCGCGCGTACAGCTCACGCCCCATCCCCGCACGCTGCGACCCCTGACCGGAGAACAGGAGGGCGGTCCGGCGCTCGACGGCACGGTCCCGCGCCACCTCCACCGGTTCGCCCTCGGCGCCTGCCAGCAGGACGGCGCGGTACTCGAAGACCGAGCGGCCCGTGGCGAGCGAGAGGCCCACGTCCAGCGGGTCGGCGTCGGTGACGGAGGTGATCCGGGCGAGCTGCGCGTCCAGGGCCTCGTCGGACTTCGCGGACACCGGCCACGG
>NZ_JABTYA010000169.1:1624-3233 GCF_013302945.1 Streptomyces sp. 8P21H-1
GGACACGGCGGCGCGGCGCGGACGGCCGGTCTCCGGCCAGTCGGTCGTCTCGGTCAGCAGGCGTACGTCGCCCTCGGTCCAGTCGACGTGGGTGGACGGCCGGTCGATGTGCAGGGACTTGGGCAGGACGCCGTGCCGGATCGCCATGACGGTCTTGATGACGCCCGCGACACCGGCGGCGGCCTGCGCGTGGCCGATGTTCGACTTGATCGAGCCGAGCAGCAGCGGCCGGTCCTCGGGCCGGTCCTGCCCGTAGGTGGCGAGCAGCGCCTGCGCCTCGATCGGGTCGCCCAGGGTGGTGCCGGTGCCGTGCGCCTCGACGGCGTCGACGTCGGCGGTGGTGAGCCCGGCGCTCGCCAGGGCCTGGCGGATGACACGCTGCTGGGAGGGCCCGTTGGGGGCGGTCAGGCCGTTGGAGGCACCGTCCTGGTTGACGGCCGAGCCGCGCAGCACCGCGAGGACGGGGTGGCCGTTGCGGCGGGCGTCGGAGAGGCGCTCCACGACCAGCATGCCGACGCCCTCGGACCAGCCGGTGCCGTCGGCGGCGTCCGCGAATGCCTTGCAGCGGCCGTCGGGAGCGAGGCCGCCCTGACGGGTGAAGCCCGCGTAGCCCATGGCGGTGGACATCACGGTGACACCGCCGGCGAGGGCCAGGTCGGCCTCGCCGGAGCGCAGCGCGTGCGCCGCCCAGTGGAGGGCGACCAGGGAGGAGGAGCAGGCGGTGTCGACGGTGACCGCCGGGCCCTCCAGGCCGAAGGTGTAGGAGAGGCGCCCGGAGGTGACGCTGGTGGCGAGGCCGGTGGGGGCGTGGCCCTCGGCGTCCTCGCGGGAGTTCATGACGAGCGTGGTGTAGTCCTGGCCGCTGGTGCCGACGAAGACGCCGGTGCGGCTGCCGCGCAGGGTGGCGGGGTCGATGCCGGCGTGCTCGAACGCCTCCCAGGTGGTCTCCAGGAGCAGGCGCTGCTGCGGGTCCATGGCGAGGGCCTCGCGCGGGGAGATCCCGAAGAAGGACGCGTCGAAGTCGGCCACGTCGTACAGGAAGCCGCCCTCGGAGGTGGCGCTGCGGCCGTGGCCGCCCTCGCCGCCCCGCTGGAGGGTCTCCAGGTCCCAGCCGCGGTCGGTCGGGAAGGCGGAGATGCCCTCACCGCCGTCGACGACGAGCTGCCACAGCTCCTCGGGGGAGCTGACGCCGCCGGGCATCCGGCAGGCCATGCCGACGATGACGACCGGGTCGTCGGCGAGCGCCGGGACGACGGCGGCCGGGGCGGCCGGGTCCGTGCCGCGCTGCTCGTCGAGGAGGGCGGCGACCAGGTGCTCGGCGAGCACGGTGGGCGTGGGGTAGTCGAAGACCAGGGTCGCCGGGAGCCGCAGGCCGGTGACCGCGGTGAGGCGGTTGCGCAGCTCGACCGCGGTGAGCGAGTCGAAGCCGAGGTCGTGGAAGTCGCGGTCGGCGTCGATGGCCTTGACCGAGGAGTGCCCGAGGACGGGGGCCGCCTCGGCGCGCACCAGGTTGACCGCGAAGCGCAGGCGCTCCTCCTCGCGCAGGTCGAGGAGTTGCCGGGTGACGGCCGCGGCGGTGCTCGCGCCGCCGACGGCGGTCGCGGCGGCG
>NZ_JABTYA010000170.1:0-519 GCF_013302945.1 Streptomyces sp. 8P21H-1
CCGCCGCACCCGCAAGGCCGCCGAGACCGCGGTGGACACGGAGGAGGCCCCGGCGGCCGAGCCCGCCACGGTGACCGAGGTGACCGGGAGCGCGGAAACCGCCGAAGCCGTCGTGACCAAGCCGCGCCGCCGCACCCGCAAGGCCGCCGAGACCGCGGTGGACACGGCCGAAGGGACGGCCGTCGAGGTGCCGGAGACCGCGGAGGTCGCCGAGACCAAGCCGCGGCGCCGGACCCGCAAGGCCGCCGAAGCCGTGGTCGAGGCGGTCGTGGACCCGGTCGAGGCCGTCGAGGCCAAGCCGCGCCGCACCCGCAAGGCCGCCACCAAGGCCACGGCGGCTCCCGAGACCGCACTGGACACCGCCGAGGCCGCCGAGACTGTCGAGACCGTCGAGGTCAAGCCGCGCCGCCGCACCCGTAGGACCACTGCGGCCACCGAGGCTGCCGAGGTCACCGCCGTCGCCGAGGCCGGTATCCCCGCCCAGGCGACCGAGGAGCCCGACGCCAAGCCGCGCCGCCG
>NZ_JABTYA010000171.1:0-168 GCF_013302945.1 Streptomyces sp. 8P21H-1
CCGGCCCCGTCCCGCGTCGGACCGCGCCCGGCCCCGCCCGGGACTCCGGCACCACCGCCGCCGTGCCCTTCGGGCAACGGCGTCGGTACACCCGATGAGGCGCCGTGCCGCGCCTTCGCCTTCATGGCGCGTCCGGGGAGGCACCGGGTAGCGCCTCCGTCCTCGCGT
>NZ_JABTYA010000171.1:295-428 GCF_013302945.1 Streptomyces sp. 8P21H-1
GGCGCCTCCGTCCTCGCGGTGGGTTCGGTGAAGCACCCGGCGCCGCCTTCGCCTTCGCGGTGCAGCCGGGCCGAATTCACCGTGGCCACCGCGGCGGGCCGCGCGGCCCGAGCAGCCGCGGGTCCTCGCCCGG
>NZ_JABTYA010000016.1:0-101 GCF_013302945.1 Streptomyces sp. 8P21H-1
GAGTGACCGGCCACGAACTCAGGGCTCACGCCCCACGACTCCACGAGCCGGTACAGCGCCACCTCGACCGCGAACAGCGCGGGCTGCGTGTACCCGGTGGT
>NZ_JABTYA010000016.1:234-1050 GCF_013302945.1 Streptomyces sp. 8P21H-1
GAGAGCGGCGTCCTCGCTGCCCTCCTCCGCGAACAGCACCTCACGCAGCGGACGCTCCAGGCCCTCGTCCAGGTACGCCAGTACCTCGTCCAGCGCCTCGGCGAACACCGGGAAGCGCGCGTACAGTTCGCGTCCCATCCCCGCACGCTGCGACCCCTGACCGGAGAACAGCAGCGCCGGCGAGCGTTCCGCCGCCCGGCCGCGGGCCACCTCCACGGGCCCGCCCTCCGGGCCGGCCAGCAGCACCGCGCGGTGCTCGAAGACGGAGCGGCCGGTGACGAGGGAGTAACCCAGGTCCAGCGGTCGGGCGTCGAGCGCGGTGATGCGCTCCAGCTGTCCCGGCAGCGCTTCCTCGGTGCGGGCGGAGACGGGCCACGGCACGACGCCGGGGGTGACCTCCGGCTCGGTCACCGGCTCTTCCAGGGGCTGCGGCTCGGGCTGCTCCAGGATGACGTGCGCGTTGGTACCGGACAGTCCGAAGGACGAGACACCGGCCCGCCACGGACGCGTGGTCTCGGGCCAGGCGGTCTCCTCGGTGAGCAGGCGGACCGCTCCGGCCTCCCAGTCGACGTGCGTCGACGGCTGGTCGATGTGCAGGGACTTGGGCAGGGCACCGTGGCGCATGGCGAGCACCATCTTGATGACGCCCGCGACACCGGCGGCGGCCTGGGTGTGGCCGATGTTCGACTTGATGGAGCCGAGCAGCAGCGGCCGCTCGGGGTCCCGGTCCCTGCCGTAGGTGGCGAGGAGGGCCTGGGCCTCGATGGGGTCGCCGAGGGTGGTGCCGGTGCCGTGCGCCTCGACGGCGTCGACGTC
>NZ_JABTYA010000016.1:1137-2243 GCF_013302945.1 Streptomyces sp. 8P21H-1
GAGACGTTCCAGGACGAGCATGCCGACGCCCTCGGACCAGCCGGTGCCGTCGGCGGCGTCCGCGAATGCCTTGCACAGGCCGTCGCCCGCGAGGCCGCCCTGCCGGGTGAACCCGGAGAAGTTCATCGGGGTCGACAGCACGGTGACGCCGCCCGCGAGGGCGAGGGAGCTCTCCCCGCTGCGCAGCGACTGGGCGGCGAGGTGGAGCGCGACGAGCGAGGAGGAGCAGGCGGTGTCGACGGTGAGCGCCGGGCCCTCCAGACCCAGGGCGTAGGAGACCCGGCCGGAGATGACACTGGTGGCCAGGCCGGTGCTGGCGTGGCCCTCCACGTCCTCGCGGGAGGTCATGACGAGGTTGGCGTAGTCCTGGCCGGTGGTGCCGACGAAGATTCCGGTGGCGCTGCCGCGCAGGCCCGCCGGGTCGATGCCGGCGCGCTCGAACGCCTCCCAGGAGGTCTCCAGGAGGAGCCGCTGCTGCGGGTCCATGGCCAGGGCCTCACGCGGGGAGATGCCGAAGAAGCCGGCGTCGAAGCCGCCGACGTCGTGCAGGAAGCCGCCGCGGCGGGTGGCGCTGACGCCGCGGTTGTCGGGGCCGCCGCCGAACAGGGCGTCCAGGTCCCAGCCGCGGTCGGTCGGGAACCCGGTGATGCGGTCCTCGCCGTCGGCGAGCATCCGCCACAGGTCGTCCGGGGTGGCGACGCCGCCGGGCATCCGGCAGGCCATGCCGACGATGACGACCGGGTCGTCGGCGACGTCCGCCGCCACGACGGGCGTGCCGGTCTCGCCGTGCTCGTCGAGGAGCTCGGCCACCAGGTACTCGGCGAGTCCGTGCGGGGTGGGGTAGTCGAAGACCAGGGTGGCGGTGAGCCGCAGGCCGGTGACGGTGGTCAGGCGGTTGCGCAGCTCGACCGCGGTGAGCGAGTCGAAGCCCAGCTCGCGGAACTCCCGGCCGGGTTCGACGGCCTTGGCCGAGGAGTGCCCGAGGACGGCGGCCGCCTCGGCGCGGACCAGTTCGACGGCGTGGCGGACCCGGTCCTCCGGTGTGAGTTCCAGGAGGCGGCGGGCGAGGTCGGCCGCGGTGCCGGCGCCGCCGGTGGCGGTCGCGG
>NZ_JABTYA010000172.1:0-410 GCF_013302945.1 Streptomyces sp. 8P21H-1
CGACGTGGTGCAGGGCGGCGTGCAGCTCATGAACTTCCAGTCCAGCTGGTGGTCGCTGCGCAACGTGCTCGAGTACTACTTCTGGTTCCGCTCCCGCCTGCACTTCCACGCGAAGTCCCGCTTCATCCCGCTCGGCGGCAACACCGTGTTCGTGAAGCGCGAATGGCTCGACTGGTCCGACGGCTGGGACGCGAACTGCCTCGCCGAGGACTGCGAGCTCGGCGTTCGGCTCTCGAGCGCCGGCGCGAAGGTCGTCGTGGCCTACTCCCCCGACGTCGTGACGCGCGAGGAGACGCCCGGAACCTTCACGAGCCTCTACAAGCAGCGCACGCGCTGGAACCAGGGCTTCCTCCAGGTGCTCGGCAAGGGCGAATGGAAGAAGCTCCCCACGCGTCGTCAGCGCGGCTTCG
>NZ_JABTYA010000173.1:0-419 GCF_013302945.1 Streptomyces sp. 8P21H-1
GGTCGGCCAGCCGGCGGGCCAGCACGGGCAGGGCGTCGGGCGTGGCCACCGACAGCGGCAGGACGTACGGGCCGGGACCGTCCGCGGTGGCGGGCACCTCGACCTGCTCCAGCACGACGTGGGCGTTGGACCCCCCGATGCCGAAGGAACTGACCGCCGCCCGCCGGGGCGCGTCACCGGCCGGCCAGGGCAGCGCCCGGTCCGCGACCCGCAGTACGCTGCCGGACAGGTCGATCGCGGGGTTGAGCCGTGTGAAGTGGGGCATGGGCGGCACCTGCGCGTGCCGCATCGCCAGCACCGTCTTCACGACCCCCGCGAGACCGGCCGCGCCCTCCAGGTGCCCGATGTTGGCCTTCACGGAGCCCACCGCCACCCGGCCCCCGGGGCCCGCCGCCCGCGACGGCACGCCGTCGGCCTCC
>NZ_JABTYA010000174.1:0-4272 GCF_013302945.1 Streptomyces sp. 8P21H-1
CCCGGGGGTCGGCGGCCCGGGAGGCGGAGGTCACCGGGCGGCGAGCACGGCGGCCAGGGCCAGCGCGCCGGGCAGGGCCTGCGCGAACAGGATGCGGCGGTTGGCGGTGACCGCGCCGTACACACCCGCGACGACCACGCACACCAGGAAGAAGACCTGGGCGCGGAAACCCGTCGGGTCGTCGGCGACCAGGCCCCAGACGAGGCCGGCCGCGAGAAAGCCGTTGTAGAGCCCCTGGTTGGCGGCGAGCGGGGCGGTGGCCCGCGCCATCGCGGCGTCGAACCCGTGCAGCCCGCGTCCGGGCCTGCGCTCCCACAGGAACATCTCCAGCACCAGGATGTATCCGTGCAGGACGGCGACGAGACCGACCAGCACCTGGGCGAACATCTGCATCGGGACGGGCTCCTTCGTAGGCATTTCCTGGACGGATGTCCACTGTACATGGACACCTGTCCAGTAAATGCCCCGCCCGGACATCCGGACGGGGCGATGCGGGCCGGCCGATCCCACGTGCCGATGCCGTCCGACGGGGTACAAGGAGACCGGAGCAGTGGGCGGACCGCCGTTCGCGCCCGGACGGTCTTCGGAGGAGATATGGCACTGGTAAAGGCAGGGTTCGTGGTCCTGGACTGTTCCGAACCCGAGAAACTCGCCGCGTTCTACGCGGAGTTCCTGGAGGGCGAGGAGACGGACGCGACGGCGAACCGGGTGGAGATCAAGGGAGCCGACGGGATGCGCATGGCGTTCCGGCGGGACGTGAACGCCACCCCGCCCAGCTGGCCGCGCCCCGAGAACTCCCTCCAGGCCCACCTGGACTTCTACGTCGAGGACCTGGACGAGGCGGAACGCAAGATCGTCGCGCTCGGCGGGCGGCCGCTGGAGACCAAGGACGCGGGCGGCCCGTACGAGGAGCGGGGCTACTCCGACCCGTCCGGCCACTCGTTCACCGTGCGCTGCACCCGGGTCACCGCGCCCAAACAGGGCTGAGGCACGGCCGTCCGACGGCCTCTCAGCCGCGGTGCGTACGCAGGGCCGCCAGGGCGCGGTCCGCGTGCGCACTCATCCGGATCTCGCTGCGCACCACCTCGATCACCCGGCGGTCCTCGCCGATGACGAAGGTGACCCGCCTGGTGGGCGCCAGCGAGAGACCGCGCCTGACCCCGAACCGCTCACGGACCGCGCCGTCCGGATCGGACAGCAGCGGGAACCCGAGGGTGTGCGTGCGCGTGAACTCACGCTGGCGCTCGACCGTGTCGCCGCTGATCCCCACCGGCCGCGCCCCGGCGGCCGCGAACTCGGCGGCCAGGTCGCGGAAGTGGCACGCCTCGGCGGTGCAGCCGGCGGTGAGTGCCGCCGGATAGAAGAACAGGACGACAGGGCCTTCGCCCAGCAGCTCCGAGAGCTGCCGGGGCGTGCCCGTCTCGTCGGGGAGGGTGAAGTCCTCGACGGTGTCGCCCACCGCCGGCCGGCTCGTCACGACTGGCTCCCCCGCTGTCGGCCACCTGGAAGAAGGCAACCGTACCGAATGGTACGGAGCGTCAGTCGCGGCCCCCCTTGTCGTCGCCGGGCCACACCCCGGTGGACCGCTCGATGGCCGCCGCGCCCGTACGGTCCACCGCGCTGCGCACGACCGCGAAGATCGCGCCCTGCACGGCGGCGGCGAGCAGCACCTCGCCCCAGCCGCGGTCCTTGTCGAGCGCGTCGGGCGCGTCGTCCTCGTGGCGGATCATCTTCCAGGTCTTCTGGAACGCCATCCCGGCGAGGGTTCCGCTCGTCCAGCCGAGCAGGAACCCGATGGGCTTGTAGACGACGGGCAGCTTCTTCTTCTGCACCTGGCTCTCCTTCGGCTCGTGTTCTTGGTCGTGTCGGTGTTCCCGGCCGTGTTTCCCCGGGACATCAGACGAGTGTCCAGTTCAGCGGCGAATACGCGGCCCGTCGTGCGCCGGGACGCACACCCGGCCCGTACGGGGCCGCGCCCCTCAGGGCCGGCCCGCCGCGGGCACCTCCTCCCCCGCGGGGACGGGGCCCGGCGGGCTCCCGTCCCCGAACGGCCGTCCGCCCAGGTCCTCGCGGCCGTGCGGCGCCAGCCAGCCGGAGAGGTCGGGGCCGAGCGGCACGATGCGGGTCGGGTTGATGCCCTCGTGGACCTGGTAGTAGTGCCGCTTGATGTGGTCGAAGTCGACGGTGTCCCCGAAACCGGGGGTCTGGTAGAGGTCACGGGCGTACGCCCACAGGACCGGGTCCTCCGTCAGTTTCCGCCGGTTGCACTTGAAGTGGCCGTGGTAGACGGCGTCGAAGCGCACCAGTGTCGTGAACAGCCGGATGTCCGCCTCCGTGATCGTGTCCCCGACGAGGTACCGCCGGTCCGCGAGCCGCCGCGACAGCAGCTCCAGCCGGCGGAACACGCCCTCGTGGGCCGCCGCGTACTCCTCCTGGCCGGTCGCGAACCCGGCCCGGTACACACCGTTGTTGACGTCCTCGTACACCTCCGCCGCGACCTCGTCGATCTCGTCGCGCAGCGCCTCCGGGTAGAGGTCGGGCGCCCCTTCCCGGTGCAGCTCCCGCCACTCGGTGGCGAGGTCCAGGGTGAGCTGCTGGTAGTCGTTGGTCACCAGGCACCCGCTGGGCACGTCCACCACCGCGGGCACGCTGACCCCGCCCGGATGCCCGGGTTCCCGGGCCTCGTAGGCCTCGGCGAGGTACCGGATGCCCAGCACGGGGTCGCGGCCGTCCGGATCGAGCGTGAACCGCCAGCTGCGGTCGTCCTGGATCGGGTCGGTCACCGCCATCGGCAGGGCGTGTTCGAGTCCCAGCAGCCGCCGCGAGATCACCGCGCGACTCGCCCAGGGGCAGGCCCGGCTGACGACCAGTCGGTAGCGCCCGGCCTCGACCGGCCAGCCGTCGCGGCCGTCGGCCGTCACCCGGTCCGAGAAGTGGCTCTTCGACCTCTTGAAGGACTTCTTGCCGTACGCGCTGTTGCCCCCGGTGCCGCTGTCGGTGCCGGTGCCGGCCGCGCTGTCGTTCATCGGGTGTCTCCTTCCGCGGGTGTGCCCCGTCGTGCCCGTCGCGCCTTGTCGTACCCCGGTGCGCCCCGGTGAGGGTCCCCCGGAATCCGCCGGTGCCTCGTGCGGGGCAGGGGGAGTGGGGCATTTGGCGGAGGCGAATCAAGAGTCTCCCTCCCGGTCGGACCGCCGGACCCGGGTCACCGTGCTGGTGACGCCGGCCGCCAACCTCGTCATCGCCGTGGCCGAGGCCGTGGGCGGCCTGCTCGCCGGATCACCCGCTCTGCTCTCCGAGGCGGCGCACTCGGTGGCGGACAGCCTCAACGAGGTCTTCCTGCTGGCCGCCCTGCGCCGCAGCCGGCGTCCCGCCGACAGCCGCCACCCCTTCGGCTACGGAAAGGAACGCTTCTTCTGGTCCCTGCTGGCCGCCGTGGGCATCTTCCTGATGGGCGGCTGCTTCTCCTTCCACCAGGGTTACGAGGCGCTGGGCAGTGAGGGTCCGGAGTCGCACGGCGGATACGTGACGGGGCTCGTGGTCCTGTTCGTCGCGCTGCTCGCGGAGGGCGGGTCCCTGCTGCGCGCGCTCCACCAGGTGCGCGAGCAGGGCGGCTTCTCCGCCGAGATCCGCGACCCGGCGCTGCGCACCGTCATGGCGGAGGACGGTACCGCCGTCCTGGGTGTGCTCTTCGCGATGGCCGGGATGGCCCTCCACATGGCGACCGGGCAGATCGTCGGGGAGGCGTCGGCCTCGCTGGCCATCGGTGCGCTGCTCGTCCACGTGGCGTACCGGCTGGGCCGCGACGCGCGCGACCAGCCGATCGGGCAGGCCACCGACGAGGAGTCCAGCCGCCGCATCCGCGCCCTGCTGGAGGCCCGGCCCGAGATCGGCTCCGTGGAGTCCCTGCTGACCGTGCAGCTCGGTCCCGACTCGACCCTGGTGGCCGCCCGCGTCGACCTGACGCCCGGCCTGGACAGCGAGGAGGCCGAGCTCGTCGCCGTACGCATCAAAGGGGTCCGTCTCCCGGCTGGTCCCGGAGGCCGACCAGATCTTCCTCGACGTGACGGACGCCCGCGCCGCCCGCCGCGCGGCCGGACACGAAAGCGGCCCCGCCACGACGGGGGAGCGCGGCGGGACCTGAGAATCGGGTGCCCCCCTGCGCCCCGGATCATGCACGCCTCCGGCGGGCGAGTTCTCGCCAATCCCGCCACCCGGCCGGCCCCGGCGGCCCCGCCGGCCGGGCAGGCGGCGCCCCGGCCCGTGCCGGACCCG